>DAOUMG010000044.1:0-6007 GCA_034411935.1 Dehalococcoidaceae bacterium | reverse complement strand
TTAACTTGACAATGCAGGAGAGATATGTTATACTATGAATGTAGCGTGGATTTCGGGTCAAAATATTTTTTAAAAAAATTAAAAAAAACACTTGACAAACAAAAACTTTTATGATATAATACGAACTTCACGCATATGAAAAGTTCTTTGAAATCAATGATGTATTAAATGAGTGAATGCTTAGGTGAGTCGGGCCGTATAATAATTCTATGGCGAGTTTGATCCTGGCTCAGAACTAACGCTGTCGGTATGCATAATACATGCAAGTCTACGAGAAACCCGAGCTTGCTTGGGGAGTAAAGTGGCGCACGGGTGAGTAACACGTGAGTAACCTACCCTTAAATCAGGAATAACATCTCGAAAGAGGTGCTAATGCCGGATAAGACCACAATATCGCATGGTATTGGGGTAAAAGATGGCCTCTGCTTGCAAGCTGTCGTTTATGGATGGACTCGCGGCCTATTAGCTTGTTGGTAGGGTAATGGCCTACCAAGGCGACGATGGGTAGCCGGCCTGAGAGGGTGACCGGCCACACTGGCACTGAGACACGGGCCAGACTCCTACGGGAGGCAGCAGTAAGGAATTTTGCGCAATGGTCGTAAGACTGACGCAGCAATACCGAGTGAAGGATGAAGGTCTTCGGATTGTAAACTTCTTTTCTGGAGGAAGAACCATAATTGTCTTAATAGGACAGTTATCTGACGTTACTCCAGGAATAAGCCCTGGCTAATTCCGTGCCAGCAGCCGCGGTAACACGGAGAGGGCGAGCGTTGTTCGGAATCACTGGGCGTAAAGGGCGCGTAGGCGGTTTAACAAGTCGTCTGTGAAATCTTCTGGCTCAACTGGAAGACTGCAGTCGAAACTGTTGAACTTGAACACTGGAGGGGAGAACGGAATTCCGGGTGTATGGGTGGAATCAGTAGATATCCGGAAGAACACCAGAGGCGAAAGCGGTTCTCTGGCCAGTTGTTGACGCTGATGTCGCGAAAGCTAGGGTAGCAAATGGGATTAGATACCCCAGTAGTCCTAGCCGTAAACGTTGGGTACTAGGTGTGGGAGATATAGAAATCTTCTGTGCCGAAGCAAACGCATTAAGTACCCCGCCTGGGGACTACGGCCGCAAGGTTGAAACTCAAAGGAATTGACGGGGCCCCGCACAAGCGGTGGAGCATGTGGTTTAATTCGATGCAACGCGAAGAACCTTACCTGGGCTTGACATCCCTTGAAAGCCTTAGGAAACTAAGGCCCTCTTTTCCACTTCGGTGGATTAGGCAGGGTGACAGGTGCTGCATGGCTGTCGTCAGCTCGTGTCGTGAGATGTTGGGTTAAGTCCCGCAACGAGCGCAACCCCTGCTCTTAGTTGCCACCAGGTTATGCTGGGCACTCTAAGAGGACTGCCGGTGATAAACCGGAGGAAGGTGGGGATGATGTCAAGTCAGCATGGCCTTTATGCCCAGGGCTACACACGTGCTACAATGGCCGGTACAAAGGGCAGCAAGACCGCAAGGTGGAGCAAATCCCAAAAAGCCGGTCCCAGTTCAGATTGCAGTCTGCAACTCGACTGCATGAAGTCGGAATCGCTAGTAATCGCGCATCAGAACGGCGCGGTGAATACGTTCCCGGGGCTTGTACACACCGCCCGTCACATCACCCGAGTTGGGGATACCCGAAGCCATCTTCCTAATCTGTTTACAGGAGGAGATGTCGAAGGTATGCCTGGTAAGGGGGATGAAGTCGTAACAAGGTAGCCGTAGCGGAAGCTGCGGCTGGATCACCTCCTTTCAACGGAGTTTACTCCAAACCCAATTTAATCAATCGCTATAGGGCTTAACCGCCTAAGCATTTCAACTCATTTATATAAATAATAGGTACGTGGGTTTGTACCTGGCTTGGTATGGACTTGCTACCAACACAACCTGGGCCTATAGCTCAGTTGGTTAGAGCGCGCGCCTGATAAGCGCGAGGTCGGTAGTTCAAGTCTACCTAGGCCCACCATTTGGGTTATGGGGATATAGCTCAACTGGGAGAGCGCTGCCCTTGCACGGCAGAGGTTAGCGGTTCGAATCCGCTTATCTCCACCAAGTTAGAATAATAACTTTAGTTTAATATGTATTTTTACATATGCTCTTTGACATTTTGAAAATATCTTGCAAATTTAATAATTTGACCGAGAACCGAGTTTCTTAAAGAAAAAAAAGGAAGACAAGCTCATTGTCTTTAAAGTAATATGGTCAAGCAATTAAGGGCAATCGGTGGATGCCTTGGCGTCAAGAGGCGATGAAGGACGTGGCAGGCTGCGAAAAGTCTCGAGGAGCCGTCTGCAGGCGCTTTAACTCGAGGATATCCGAATCGGGAAACCGGATGTCGTGAACCGGCATCGTCCCGACGTAAGTCGAGAAGTAAACCCAGGGAACTGAAACATCTTAGTACCTGGAGGAAAAGATACCGAAGTGTATTCCCTCAGTAGCGGCGAGCGAACGGGGAGAAGCCTAAACCGGGCATATGTTAAAGCCTATATGCGTTGTATGTTCGGTGTCGTGGGATCTCTTCAGACCTTAGTATAGTGAGGTCGGGAAGTTACAAATCTGGAACTTAGTAGAATGGTATGGAAAGGCCAACCAAAGAAGGTGACAGTCCTGTATGCGACAAGTTACAGACTTCCTGGAAGAGACACCCGAGTACCACGGGACACGAGGAATCTTGTGGGAATTTGCCCCGACCACGGGGTAAGGCTAAATACTACTTGGCGACCGATAGTGAACAAGTACCGTGAGGGAAAGGTGAAAAGTCCCCCTGGAGGGGAGTGAAATAGAACCTGAAACCGTTTGCCTACAAACCGTTGGAGGGCTATGCCCTGATTAATAATCGGGGAATGCCTGACAGCGTGCCTTGTGTATAATGAGCTGCCGAGTTATCTTTTATAGCAGGTTAAGCTGTTCAAGCGTAGCCAAAGCGAAAGCGAGTCTGAATAGGGCGTGTCCTTCGGGACATGTTATAAGGGATAGACCTGAAACCGGGTGATCTATCCATGGCCAGGATGAAGTTCGGGTAATACCGAATGGAAGACCGAACCTACCAAGGTTGAAAACTTGGAGGATGAGCTGTGGATAGGGGTGAAAGGCCAATCAAACCCGGCGATATCTGGTTCTCCTCGAAATAGCTCTAGGGCTAGCCTCATGGGTTCAATTACGGGGGTAGAGCACTGAATGAGCTAGGGCTCCTACAAGAGTACCAAACTCAATCAAACTCCGAATACCGTAATTACATACCATGGGAGTCAGACTGCGGGCGATAATGTTCGTAGTCGAAAGGGAAACAGCCCAGACCGTCAGCTAAGGTCCCGAAATACGGGCTAAGTGGGAAAGGATGTGAGATTGCTCAGACAGCCAGGAGGTTGGCTTAGAAGCAGCCATTCCTTTAAAGAGTGCGTAATAGCTCACTGGTCGAGTGGTCTTGCGCCAATAATTTAGCGGGGCTCAAGTCCGTTACCGAAGCTACGGATTTATGCGATTCGTCGCATGGATAGTAGAGGAGTGTTCCATAGGAGATACAAGGTGTACCGTGAGGAGCACTGTCGGCCTATGGAAGTAAGTATGGCAGCATGAGTAACGATAATTCGGGTGAGAAACCCGGACGCCGAAAGTCTAAGGTTTCCTGGGGAAGGTTAATCCGCCCAGGGTTAGTCGGTCCCTAAGGCGAGGCCGAAAGGCGTAGCTGATGGGAAACAGGTTAAAAATTCCTGTACCACCGAGAGACGTTATTAGCAATGGGGTGACGCAGAAGGATAGGTCAGTCCCCTGATGGATGGGGATCGAAGGCTGTAGGGATTCCGGTGAGAGCCGGAATAGTGTCAAGCCAGGTAAATCCGGTAGACATGAAAACCGAGGGTCGTAAGGCTGTAGAATTCTTCGGAAGACTGCAGATTGATTGAGTCCTCCTGCCAAGAAAAACCTCTAGCGAGTCTGCAGGTGACCGTACCGCAAACCGACACAGGTAGACAGGGTGAGGATCCTAAGGCGCTCGAGATAACTCTCGTCAAGGAACTCGGCAAAATTGCTCCGTAACTTCGGGAGAAGGAGCACCCTAAGTATGTGAAGCCCCTGCGGGTGGAGCAGAAAGGGGTTGCAATAAAAAGGCCCAAGCGACTGTTTACTAAAAACACAGGTCTCTGCAAAGTCGTAAGACGAAGTATAGGGACTGACGCCTGCCCGGTGCCGGAAGGTTAAAAGGAGGGGTTATCCTGAGCAATCGGGAGAAGCTCTGAATTGAAGCCCCGGTAAACGGCGTCCGTAACTATAACGGTCATAAGGTAGCGAAATTCCTTGTCGGGTAAGTTCCGACCTGCACGAATGGCGTAACGATTTGGGCGCTGTCTCGACGAGAGTCTCGGTGAAATTGCAATACCCGTTAAGATGCGGGTTAACCATGGCAAGACGGAAAGACCCCGTGGACCTTTACTGCAGTTTGGCATTGAATTTTGATATAATATGTAGAGGATAGGTGGGAGGCTATGAAGTTCCGACGCCAGTCGGGATGGAGCCAACCTTGGAATACCACCCTTATTATGTTGAAGTTCTAATCCTGTAAGTTATCCTTGCAGGAGACAGTGTCTGGCAGGCAGTTTGAATGGGGTGGTCGCCTCCCAAAATGTAACGGAGGCACCCAAAGGTTCCCTCAGCGCGGTCGGTAATCGCGCGTAGAGTGTAAAGGCATAAGGGAGCTTGACTGTGAGACGGACGCGTCGAACAGGGACGAAAGTCGGGCTTAGTGATCCTGCGGTTCCTTGTGGAAGGGCCGCCGCTCATTGGATAAAAGGTACCCCGGGGATAACAGGCTTATCTCCCCCAAGAGCTCATATCGACGGGGAGGGTTGGCACCTCGATGTCGGCTCATCGCATCCTGGGGCTGTAGGAGGTCCCAAGGGTTGGGCTGTTCGCCGATTAAAGCTGGTACGCGAGCTGGGTTTAGAACGTCGTGAGACAGTTCGGTCCCTATCTGCCATGGTCGTTGGATATTTGAGGAGAGCTGCCTATCGTACGAGAGGATATAGGTGGACGAACCTCTGGTGCACCAGTTGTCGCGCCAGCGGCATTGCTGGGTAGCTACGTTCGGAAGGGATAAGCACTGAAAGCATCTAAGTGCCAAGCCCACTCCAAGATTAGATATCCCAATTCCGGTAGCAATATCGGAATAAGAAGACCCCCTGGAGACTACAGGGTTGATAGGCTGAGGGTGTAAGTGTAGTAATATATTTAGCCCATCAGTACTAATAGGTCATTCGGCTTGACCATATTACTTTAAATCTACTTAATGCAAGTTTAAATTTATTTGAAAAATATCCTGGTGGCTATAGCGGAGGGGTTCCACCTGTTCCCATTCCGAACACAGAAGTTAAGCCCTCCAGCGCCGATGGTACTGCACTGGCCACGGTGTGGGAGAGTAGGTCGCTGCCAGGATTTTTTTTCGCCTCCAAAAATTGTCAAAATAATTCTTCTCTACTCTTTACATGCACCTGTTACTGGTCCATGATAATAATTACCTGTAATCTTTTTACTCCTTTAAATCAATCCAATTTTTAATAAAATCCACACATTTTTTTTCATATATACATACATATCAATTCTATGTTAATTCAGGTTATTCCATAACCTTCTCGAGAACCCGGTCCCGCTAAACAGTAATTTACATCCAAATGTTATTTAAATATCATATGCTCTAAACATCTGAACCATCCGGGGAATAAGTAAATATTCATCCTTTTGTGATTCTGCAGTTAAAATACTCTTCCAAATCTCATACAAGTCCCTGTTAAAATTACATTCAACTGCTGTTCAAGTATCATCTGCTCTAAACATCCGCAACATTGTTTTAACTGCTATATTCCCAATTTTTAACCTAAAAATGTATTTTATTCAATTTATACGGGTGAGGACCCCTCGCCCCTACAGTGTACATCAAATGTTTGCAACACTATTCTTTCGGTTCACGGTTCACAAATCACGATTAT
>DAOUMG010000043.1:0-5863 GCA_034411935.1 Dehalococcoidaceae bacterium | reverse complement strand
CGGGTGAAGGAGGGTGATATAATCGGCTGGCGGATGGAGAGCACCAGGTTGGAATATTTTAAGCAGTTAGGAAAAGAGATAGAGGGCAGGCCGATAGCCGGCTGGATGAATCTTGACCGGCAGAAAATGGAGGGTAAGGTATTGTCCCTACCGGTCCCGGATGCTCTTGAAGCTAAATATGATGCGGCACTGGTGGTGGGCTATTACTCAAGATAGCACGTATTAAGGAGGAGGACTTTGTCCGAACTGGCAATATCAAGTATAGAATGTATTGAGAGCCGAGACAAGTACGGGCGTTTCGTCGCTGCACCTCTGGAGCAGGGTTTCGGGATTACTCTGGGCAATGCTTTAAGAAGGGTACTTCTGAGTAAGTTGCCTGGAGCAGCGGTGACACAGGTTAGAATCGAGGGTATTCAGCACGAGTTTTCAGCGATTCCAAATGTTAAGGAAGATACTATGGAGTTTCTCCTTAATATTAAAGCGCTGAGAGTTAAACCTCTGGCTGGACGAGCGGGGAAACTTATCCTGGAAGCATCCGGCGAGAAGGAGGTTAGCGCCGCCGATATAAAACCATCAAGCGATTTTGAGATAGCAAATCCTGAGGTTTATCTGGCTACTTTGGATTCACCGGAAGCCAGATTATATGCTGAGCTCGAAGTAGAACTGGGCAGAGGTTATAAAACGGCGGAATCAAGCGACGACCTACCGGTTGATGTCATACCATTGGATGCCATTTTCACTCCGGTAATGAAGGTAAACTATACCATTGAGCCGATTCATATAGGAAGAGAAACCAGTCTTGAGAGACTGAATATAGAAGTCTGGACAGATGGTACTATATCACCGGCCGGCGCGATAAGCCAGGCGGCGGAGCTGCTGTTGAGACAGCTGAAACCCTTTGCCGATTATAGCCGGGTTGACATCAGGGTAAAAGAAGAAGCAACTGAGGCAACAGCTATACCTGAAGAAAAGTATAATATGCCGGTGGAGCAGTTGGACCTTTCGGTGCGTACCATGAACTGTTTGAGGCATGCCGGTATAACCACCATCGGCGAGCTTATCAACCAGGGTGAAAGGGAGCTGTTGGCGCTTCGTAACTTCGGGCAGAAATCATTAACGGAATTAAAAGAGAAACTGCAGACAATCGGCATATCTTTACCACTCCCAGGGGTGGTCAATGCCGAGGAAGAGCAGGAAAATAGTCTATGAGTGAGAGCAAATGAGGCATAAAGTAACAGGCAGGAAACTTGATAGGCCAGGAGACCACCGGATGGCGCTTTATCGCAATCTAGTAACCGACCTCCTCGGTTATGAAAAAATCACTACTACCGAAGCCAAGGCAAAGGAAGTACGTAGTATGGCAGAAAAGATAATCACCTTGGGTAAGAAAGGCGAGCTACATCACCGTCGCCAGGCTTTGTCCTTTGTCTTCGACGAAAAAGTGGTTGATAAGACCTTTGGTGAACTGGCACAAAGATATATAGATAGGGCGGGAGGCTATACCCGTATAGCCAGACTGGAACGCCGTCTGGGAGATGGAGCGCAAATGGTGCGGTTAGAACTGGTGGAGCCGGGCGCTGAGGAGTAGTATTGACCGCGGGGATAACTCATAACGCCTTAATTTTAGAATACGATGGTACAAACTACTCAGGTTCTCAGTTGCAGGCCAAAGAGCCTACAATACAGGCGGAAATAGAAAAAGCGCTTCTCAAGCTAACCGGGGAAAAGATAAGAATAAAAGCGGCCAGTCGTACCGATGCCGGGGTTCATGCCCTGGGGCAGGTTGTTAGTTTTAAAACAGAATCAAGACTAAAATTAAAAAACTTTACCGATGGCCTTAACCACTATCTTCCTGAAGATATAGCGGTAAAGGCGGCTTACAGAATAGACGACGGCTTTGATGTCAGGCGCCGGGCGGTAAGTCGAGAATACCAGTACCTTTTAATAAATAGTTGGAGCCGTTCACCGCTAAGAAGGTATTATACCTATCAAGTACAAGGCGAGCTTGATGTAGCGGTGATGAACAAGGCTTGTGAAATGATAACAGGGGAACATGACCTTATTTCTTTCGCCAGCGCGCTAGAGCCGCATGTAAAGAGGACGATAAGAAAAGTGTACCAGGCAAGCGTCAGAAGGCTTAAGGAGATGGTCATATTTGACATAAAGGCCAGTTCCTTCCTGCCTCATCAGGTACGAAATACGGTGGGCGCTCTCTTAAGGATAGGCCAGGGGAAGATGACCTTGAATGAGTTTAATAGTATAATAGAAGCCAGAAAAGCAGGTACCGCCGGGCCGACCGTACCTGCCTGTGGTTTATACCTGGTTAGGGTGAATTACCTGAAACCGCTGGAAACGGAGTAGTAATGAAAACATATAGTGTAAAAGCTAAAGATATTGACAGAAAGTGGCATATTATAGATGCCGAGGGTAAGATACTGGGCAAACTGGCCAGCGATACAGCCAGGCTTCTGATGGGTAAGCATAAGCCGCAGTTCAGCCGCCATCTGGATACCGGAGACTATGTGGTGATTATTAATGCGGCTAAAATAAGCGTTACCGGCAAGAAGAACCAGCAGAAGCTCTATTACCGTCATTCGGGTTACCCCGGAGGTCTTAAGAGCGTTTCTTTAGAGGAGTTGCTAAAAAAGAGTCCTGATCAGGTGATTGAGCATGCCGTCAAAGGGATGCTGCCTAGAAATAGTCTGGGTAACAGTATGTTTAGGAAGCTAAAAGTATACGCCGGCGACGAGCACCCGCATCTGGCTCAGACTGAAGCCGGTAACAGGGGTAAGGATTAATCAGGGGGGTATATATGAAGAAACAGGCTTACTTCCACGGCACTGGCAAGCGTAAAGAGGCGGTAGCCAGGGTAAAACTATACCCAGGCGATGGCGCTGTTTTGATAGATGGTGTTCCCTACGAGGAGCGTCTCAGCCGTCTGGAGCATAGACGCACCGTAATGCAGCCACTAAAACTAACCGAGAACGAAGGTAAGTATAATGCGGTAATCAAAGTTGAGGGTGGCGGCATATCAGGACAGTGTGGTGCCATATCGCATGGAATTGCCAGGGCGCTGGTAAAAGCCGATGAGAAACTTAGGCCAATACTACGCCAGAAAGGTCTGCTGACTCGAGACCCGAGGGCTAAGGAAAGAAAGAAGCCTGGACTTAAGCGAGCTCGAAAGGCACCGCAGTACACCAAGCGTTAACCTTAATAAGTAAGAAGTAAAGCCACGAGCTTTAAAGCTCGTGGCTTTTTATTTTAAAATAATTCTTTACTAGACTCCGGCGATGTTACGCCCGGCTTCAAGCATTTTCTCGACGCGGGACGGGCTATCGCTTTCGGCGTAGATACGCAGCAGCGGCTCGGTGCCTGAGAATCTTACCAGTAGCCAGCTATCGTCGGCCAGGGTAAAGCGGAATCCGTCGAAGGTATCTTTTTTAGTAACTCTTATGCCACTTAAAGCGTCGGGTTTTGCTTTTATTAGCCTTTTGGTTATCGTTGTGCGTTCTTCTTCCGGGAAATCTATATCCAGGCGGTCGTAATGGTGGGGCCCTACTTTATTATAAAGGTGTTCCAGCAGCTCAGATGGTGTTTTACCTGTTTTAACCATAAAATCCAAAAAGTAAAGGCCAGCCAGGATGGCGTCCCGTTCCGGTATATGGCCGCGGAAACCGTAACCGCCGCTTTCCTCGCCGCCTATCAGGGCATTTTCCTTTATCATAAGCGGGGCTACATGCTTAAAGCCTACCGGTGTCTCAAGAACGGGTACATTAAAAAGCTTGCCGAGGTGATAGAGCATACTGGTGGCGGTAATGGTTTTAACTATGACGCCGCGCTGGTTGCGTATTTCAAGCAGGTATAGCGCCAGCAGGGCAAAGACCTGTAGCTGGGTAAGGAAATTACCGTTTTCGTCTATGATGCCCAGCCGGTCGGCGTCGCCGTCAGTAGCTAAACCAATGGTAGCTCCTTTTCTCTTCACCTCTTTAGCCAGACTTTTAAGGTTGGGAGCGATTGGTTCTGGTTGTTTTATTCCCGGAAAACTGGGATCTGGCTGGTCGTTGATTTCGCTGAAGGTAACATTACCCCCGCCTAACAGCTCTTTGAAATAGCCGATACCGGCGCCGAACATAGGGTCGGCAACTATATTGAGACCGGAGTTACGCAGCATTTCAAGATCGACCAGCTTTGCCATTCGTTCGTTGTAGAAAGATGTAAGGTCAAGATAGGAGACCAGATTTTGCTCAAGGGCTTCGTTAAAAGGCATTCTCTTTATCTGTCCGCCGTCAAGTAGCTGGTTAGCCCTCTCTTCAATCCGGCTGATTGTTTCAACCGGGGCACTGGCGCCGCTCTCGGACTTGAATTTGAAGCCGTTCCATTGCGGAGGATTGTGACTGGCGGTGATAACGATGGCGCCGCCGGTTTCCAGGGTTGTAACGCCGTAGCTGATTACCGGGGTAGGAGTGGCTTTAGAGCAGAGCTTAACCTTGATACCGTTTGCAGAGATGACCTCGGCGGCGGATACGGCAAAATCAGCCGAGGCGAAACGGGTATCGTAACCGATAAGCAACCCCTTTTGGGAAAGGCCTGTTCTGGTCAGATAGTCGGCGGCGGCCTGGGCACAGACTCTTACATTACTGAAGGTAAAGTCTTCGGCAATTACCGCTCGCCAGCCGTCGGTACCGAATCTGATATAATTACTTGCCGGATTCATTCCCCTTGGTTTCCTCTTCGCCGCTACCCTTGAAGAACTTATAGCCCAGGTAGGCGAAGGCGCCTATGAAGAGAGCCGCGGGAAGAAGCATTACAGATACAAAGAAGGTAGTTCCATTGAAACCGAAAATGGTGGCTATGGCAATGATGGCTAGTTCGGCTATAAAAGCACCGATTATATAAAGGACTATTTTCTTCATAACCTTCCTCCTATCAGTTACTGCTGTTTTATCAAGCCTCTTTCTTCAGTAAAGATGCCAGGTTGGTCTTTTCCCAGGGAAGGTCAAGGTCGTTCCTGCCGAAGTGTCCGTAGGTGGCCGTTTGCCTGAAGATAGGTCTTCTCAAGTTGAAAGTACGGATAATGGCTTCGGGCCTTAAGTCAAAATGCTTATCAACCAGTTCAAGCATAGTCTTATTATTTATCTTACCTGTGCCGAAGGTCTCGATTGATACTGAAAGCGGATGGGCGACGCCGATGGCATAGGCGATTTGTATTTCCAGCCTGTCTGCCAGGCCGGCGGCAACCAGGTTCTTGGCTATATAGCGAGCCATGTAGGTAGCCGAGCGGTCGACCTTGGTAGGGTCTTTACCGGAGAAGGCGCCGCCGCCGTGTCGGGCGACGCTGCCGTAGGTATCTACCAGGAGCTTGCGGCCGGTGAAACCGGTATCTGAAACAGGACCGCCTAGAACGAAACGGCCGGTGGCATTGACTAAATATTTGGTCTGGCTATCTAAGAGTGATTCCGGTACCACCTTCTTTATTATATTATTTATAATATCCTGTTCTATCTGTTTCTGGCTGACATCGGGATTATGCTGGGCGCCGATGACGATGTTATCTATCCGTTTAGGAGTACCGTTGGAATATTCAACGGTTACCTGTGATTTGCCGTCGGGGCGCAGGTAGGGGAGAGTGCCGTCTTTACGAACGGCGGCTAGTTGACGGCACAGCTTATGGGAAAGTAAGATTGGAAGCGGCATCAGCTCCGGTGTTTCGTTACAGGCAAAACCGACCATCATTCCCTGGTCGCCGGCTCCGATGAGGTCCAATTCGTCTGCGCCTTTAACCTGTTTGGCTTCCCGGGATTTGCTGACACCCAGGTCTATATCCGGTGACTGCGGCTGGATGGATACCATAATACCGCAAGAT
>DAOUMG010000042.1:0-10401 GCA_034411935.1 Dehalococcoidaceae bacterium | reverse complement strand
CAGTATAGCCCTTCGACGGGCAGGTCGACTTACGAGTTTCAATCCACGCTCCCGCATGGGGAGCGACCCCAAACCTCACCACCAAAGAAACACCCCTCCCAAGTTTCAATCCACGCTCCCGCATGGGGAGCGACTCAAGAGGGCGTAATTATAGGTAGCAAATGGGTGTTTCAATCCACGCTCCCGCATGGGGAGCGACCTAGCTCCCCTGGTAGCTACTGGTGTTTACAAGCAGTTTCAATCCACGCTCCCGCATGGGGAGCGACCAAGAGGCTACAACAATGGGTCAGTTTTGGTAAAGTTTCAATCCACGCTCCCGCATGGGGAGCGACTATATCAGTTCAAGTGTGAAAAGCATGGCTTATTTGTTTCAATCCACGCTCCCGCATGGGGAGCGACCTTTTCTCCTTTCCCCATCAATAACTTTCCCTTAGTTTCAATCCACGCTCCCGCATGGGGAGCGACAATCCTGTCTGGTGATATCTCTGTAGATATTAGCTGTTTCAATCCACGCTCCCGCATGGGGAGCGACCGTACCTCAGGCGTAAAGTTTACCTCCCGAAAAACCGGACCGGATGACCATCACACCTGAACAGTACTGAGCATAATGTTTTTGTGCCTCGCGTACCCCATGCCTGTGTCTGACATCGCTTAGGGTAGGCGAGGTCACGTGATCAGTGGGCCTTCCGGGTCATAAGTCTCTCCGGCGCCCACATGCTCCACTCTGGGCTTCCAGTTCTTGCCTAGAAAATAGAACCGGAGGCTATCTTCGTTTGGCTCGATTGCTTTCACTAGCTGGCCGCGTAAAATGGCCCACTGGATCGGGTCAACGAGACACTCGAAGACGGATTTCTGCACCCGTTGCCCGTAATTCTGGCAGACTTTGGCCACTCGCCGCAGCCGCCGTTGTCCTCCTAGCATTTCCGTCGCCACATCGTAGGTTATCAGTACCAACATGTTTTACCTCACTCCGCAAAGTGGACTATTCAAGATGATATTCAGTTATTAAGGTGCGTTCTGGGTTACCTGAAGACAAAAGGCGGATAGCCGTCGAGGTCGCCCCGCAGGAAACGCGCCAGCAGCATCGCTTGCGCGTGCGGGAGCAAGCCCACGGCTATTTTTTCGTCGAGAAAGGGATGGGTTATCTCCTCCTGTTTCCTTTTCTGGTACTCAACGAGCACGGTCTTGCGGGTGGCATCATCCATGACTACAGCACCGGACTCTGTCTTGACGAACCCCTCCGGTTTCACTTGTTTCAGGTTGATGAGGTTCAGGACGAGCCGGTCTGCCAGATAGGCACGGAACTCCTCCATGATGTCCAGCGCCAGCCCCGGTCTGCCTGAGCGGTCTTCATGCATGAAACCGACGGCCGGGTCCAGCCCGACGCCCTCCAGCGCGGACGCAACGTCATGCGCTAGGATGGTGTAAAGGAATGAGAGCAGCGCGTTAACGTTATCGAGCGGCGGACGGCGGTTACGGTCATGGAAAACAAAGGCGTCTTTCTGCGCGCTGATGAGGTGATTGAAGACCTCAAAGTAGGTGCGTGCCGAATTCCCTTCCTTGCCTTGGATGACATGTAAAGGCAGAGGCTCCGCCAAGCTTTGAATTTGAGCGGCGAGGTCGGCCGCGGCCTGCTTGAGCGCCAGGACGCTTTCTGTGTTGTCCTGTTCACGGGCCGCCCGCAGCAGCACCGTCCGCGAGTTGGTTATCTTGGCCGCCAGGATGTTGCGGGCGAATGCTGCTGAGAACTCGGCATCGTCAGCGCGGCGGTATTGCTTCCGTCGGAGGAGGACATTACCGGACACCGGCCCCTCAACTCTTGCTAGGAAGCGCCCGTACATGCTCAGGAAGGTAATGGTGACGTTGCGCTCACCGCAGAGTGCCATCAGGGCGGGTGAGCAGTAGACATGGCCGAAGCAGACCAGGCTGCCGAGCGTATGGACCGGCACCTGGAGCTTGACCTCATCGTCCACCTTGACTACAATGGTCTCGCCCTCACGGTAGAGATGGGCTTCCAGCGTGGTTACATATAGCGTGTTCAGGAGCCTTTTCATGTCTCGACCTCCGGCGCGAAGAGACTCGTGACGTACCGATGGATTTTCTTTTGCGTCCCGGCGGTTTTCGGCAGGCAACGGTCGATAAGCGAGCATTGACGGCACTTCTGGCCGTATTCCGGCGCCGGCGTCTTACCGGACTGGAGCAACTGGTGTGCTTTGGCAGCAACTTCCTCGGTTTCCTTTCTGATGCCCGCGTCCAGGGTAGCGGCTTCGCGGCGGCGCGGCTTGCCGTAGAAGAAGGCGCTTTCCTCAATTGAGACCCCGAGCATTTCTTCCAAGCACATGGCTTGGGCGCAGAGCTGCACCTCATCCGAGTGGCCTATCTTGGGCTTGCCGTGCTTGTATTCGATGATGTACGGCTGCCACAGGCCGGGGAGGCCGTTCAAGACTGCTCCCTTGCCAGACACATCCGTGTGGCGGAATTCGACGACGTCCGCCACCCCGATGAGGCCGAGCCGCAGCGAGCGAATTCTCAGTCCGCGTACAGTGCGGGTGTCGCCGGTTGCCTCACTCTCTTGGTCATGCGCGCGCTCATGCAACTGCTCGCCCTCAATAGTGAGCACGTTCTCCTCCCACAATCCCTCAATGTAGATGAGGGCGGCCTGCCGCGCGCAGAAGACCAAGTGCTGCAGCGCTGAGATGGATATCAGTTCATCTTCAGTGTACATGGCTTACCTCTTAAACCATTTCAATTACTTGCACGCCGGCTGGCATTTGCCCTTGATTGGGAACGGTAACACCGTAGTCCGTAAAAGCTCTCGACGGGGAAGTAAGAGTAGAGACCTTAACCATTTCAAACAGGGTGTGAGCCGGGGCATTGCCGAGCTTAGAATCGTGTTTGAAAACAATTAGTTTCCGTGTGGTCATTTCGCCCCTTGCCGCTGAATGGTCATGTTCAAACATGTTTTTCAAAGCATCCCAGAACAGAGTAAGGTCACCCTCATTAAATCCGGTCTGGGCGGCGAGTGGCGCGGAAATAAAGCCGTGGGCGCGGTAAAGCCCGTAAGGGATGGTAAACTTACGGCCCATGGTGCGGTTATCACCCTGCTGTTTTTCTGCCTCAGCTTCAGTGGCTACCGCCATGCGGGTAATGCTGTGTTCCAATGGAACAACCTGGTTAATACTGCGGGCGAAGGTTAATTGGATGGGACCGCGAACCTGGCCACAGTTGGGTGCAGATTTCAACGACATAACAGCACCGAATGTCCGCACATCAAAGAATGTATCACACATCTTATCCCGCCCTTTTTCCACTTGTTCGCCGGTCGGTTTACGTGATTTAGCCACTTTAAGCGCATTGTTGATGGCGTCTTTTATATCCTTTGACGGTTTCTGTTCTTTAATCCAGGTTTGCACTTCCTTCTTATCCATATCAGATGCCAACAACAGCGCAGGTTTATCGGCATCTTCGGATGTAGTCAGTCCTTCGGGCAAGCCAAACTCATCCAAGATGTCACTTAACTCTTTTGAAATGGGAATTCTTACTTCCTCACCTAATTGAATGCCCAATTCTTTGAACGCTTGCACATGGGCTCTGCCTAGAACCGCCTTTTCTTTCACGTAGATGTTATAGGGTACAACGTAGTCCTTGGACAGAGCGACATAGTCCCTTACCTTACGTTTCAGGCAAACATCCGTCACCAGTCCATTGCCGGTCTCAGGGTCGACACGGGGCAGATTGCCTGCGTCAGGGTCGCCATTAGGGTTGCCGTCTTTCACGTCAAATAGCAGTACGAAGTCGTAGCGATTTTGAATTGGATTACTCATTATTTTCCCTCCTCGATTTTCCTGAATTATCGTCTTTCTTGGTGAAGAAGTCCTGGCGCTGGTGATAGTAGCCGACGGCAAACCGCCCCTGTTCCGGTAAGGCAAGATGCGACGGAAAGGCATTATCGGCCGCCAGTTTGCCAATGATTTCGCCTATCTGTTTCTCAAGATTCACCGCCTGTCCCTTGTTCTCCAGTTTGGCGATGTGGTAGTTCTTCAGCTTCATCAGGTGCGGGAAGACCGTCACCGGTGTACTCGATGCTGCGCCGTAGAAACGGTCGCGAATAGTGGCGTTGATGCCGGGGCTGGCGCTCTCCTGTGCCCTTTCCAGCACGGCGAAGAGCCGTCCCAGCAGGTAACCGGGGCTGGTGTTGCTTGTGTCTAGCGACATACCGACCTCCTTTTCATTTCGTCTGTAATACCTTGTGTCTCTCGCCAAAATCGCCTTGATGAGAGCGGCGCGGGTGTAGGTGACGTTCGGGATTGACTTGCCATTACTGCCTTTCTTCGATTGTTCAGCTCGTGTTCTGTTTATTACCGAAACGAGGAGCGTCCGGGGGTAAGGAGTGCCAGTGAGGATAGCCTTCATGGTATCACCGGCCAGATTCGGCGCGATATTCTTATCCTCTGCCTGAAGCGCTGTCGCCCTCAATAGCCAGGGCAGTGCGATGGTCCGCCACTCTTTAGGCCCCTTTACCATATCGAGGTCATCGAAGTGCTGCCCGATATTGGCGGCAATACTGCCCACCGTCCCGGCATACCAGAAGCGTACGGAAATGCGCGCCGCGTTGGGAGCCAGCCCCAGAACGTAGAACTTGGTCTTCGGGTCCGACTCGGGGCGCGCTCCACTATCCGGTGACCGGAAGAGCGCGAGCATCTGTTTATAGTCCTGCTCCGGCTCGCCTTTGGCTGGTCCAACGCCGAAGATGTCAGCAAAGGCGCCCTCGAAATCATGCTTCTTCTCCGCCCAGAAGACAGTGGTGGCATCGCCCACCTGGATTTTCTGGCGGGAGTCGCTTCTTTGGAGATAATTGAATGCCGAGACATAAGCATCCGAAGCCGATTTTCCTATGGGCGCATTGGCTCCGTGTTCCTTACCGTAAGACCAGTACGCCGACTTGTTGAATGCGACCCAATGCGATTCGGCTTTTCCAGAACCCGCCAGACCTCTAAACGGGTTTTCTAGTCGTACCAGTTGCTCAATGTTTCCAGTAATGAGGCACATCCCCGTATCTTGTCCCGCAGCCGCCCCACGAATGAGTGCTTCCATGACTTCCCCAGAATTGCAGATTAGTTCATTTTGGCCACTCAGTTGGAAGGCTATGTTTGGGTCTTTGGTGCTGATTTCATCCCACTCTTTGTAAGACTTGATAGCGGAAACGTTCCGGTCCAGGAACTTCAACACGGCTCCTACAGGTTTCACACTCTGCGTGTTTGGAAAATACTTAACAATCGTGTTTCGGAAAGCTTCGCGTTGCTTGACCAGCCGATCAGGTTTGGTCTTTGGCCCAACACCGAAGACGTAACTCGCCTTGTCCCACAGTAGATTTGCCTTCACGTTTATGGTCCTACTACCTTCGAAAACTTTGGGCACATTGAAAGGTCGAGCCCTCTTTTTCTTGCCTTCTCCTGAACGAGTGTCTGTGATGCCTGTGAGCTTTCCATCAAGATCGATTGAGATAACGTATGGGATTTCCTTTCTCTGGAATGCCTCTGGAGCGATTTCGTGATTACCCTCTGACACCAAACGCTTATGGTAGTCAGCCAACGCCTGCAGAATCATGAGCGCACCTCCTCACTTCCAAGTGGTGGCACTTTCAATTGCCCATTTTCCAGGGTTGCTTTGAAAAAACTGGGGTGACATTTGTCGCCGCAGAAGTGCACGTTTCCCTGGTCGTGGCTGTTATCGTGCAGCACATCCAGGAGCATATAGCCCAGGTCCCGCGGTTGGTCAAAACCCAGTTCAGTGGTCTTCTCTTTAGACTCCGGTTGCTCGCCTGTTCCGAGTAAAGCGAAGTGGGCAGCGAACTCCCGACAGCCAAGATAGGGCCGGTGAAAGCATTGTCCCTTCTCTACCCGACGGAGGAACATCTTACGGTGTTTAATAATCGTATCCTCCGGCCCTGCTCTCTCGGTCATTTCGAAATAGGCATGAATGACGTAGTCAACGTCACGCAAGAAGAGTCCCGCCCGCTGCTGGCGCTCGTCCTCGATGAACAGGCCGTCCGCCGATGGTGACATCACATTGCCTACCTCATTGCGCCGCACTGATTCCCAGAGGATGGGTTTCAAAACGTCGATTTGCTCCACTCGCCAGCGGATGGCGGGCTTCCAGTGAATGGCCTCCAATACCCCACGAGCGGCTGAAGGCGTCATCACGTCGTAAGAGACCCGTTCCACTTTCATCTCGGGCCGGGTAAAACAGGCATTTCGTCCCCAAACTCTTAGCCGTACTGTGTCGCTCTTTGCCTTGGTTTCCTGCATTTTCCCTCCTTTCTCAGTAACTTCCTATACCATCAGCTCATCCGGCTCGTAGATGAGCGATTTATCCGAGGAGAAGCCGAGGGCTCCATCGTAAAGCGCTCGGTGTCCTTGCACATAGATGCCGGGGTGAAGTTCACGTATAGCTCCTTCCGCGAGCAGTCTGGAGTGAAGATAGCGCGGGAGATTAACCACGTAACGTTGAAGTTGCCGTGATAGCTGGCGGTCTGGCCTCTCTTTTTCGAGCGTTCTTATTAAATCGGCTCCGTCTCCGTACATGACGACCACTGGCGCCTGTCCTGCCGCATCAATGAGGTGGAACTTCTCGGCCGCCGAACGAAAGCTACACCGAAAGTCACCGTCCATCTTCAAATCCAGCAGAATATCGCGCTTATCAAGTCCCTTGCCTTGAAGCCAGTAAAACTCTTTGAAGAAGCTTTCAAAATGGTCGGGAGCCAGGATGTCGGCACACTCCTGGGACATCAGCCGCTGGCCAATTTGCGCCGCCTGTCGCAGGTGTCCCGCCGGAATCTCGGATGGTGGGACAAAGACAACAACGGTTCCTTTGTCACGCAGTCCTTCCCGATTGCACCGTCCGGTGGCCTGGGCAATCGAGTCAAGACCGGCCAGGGCGCGGTAGACCACCGGAAAGTCCACATCCACCCCCGCTTCAACCAGTTGGGTGCTGATGACACAGGTCGGAATCTCGTGTTTGAGCCTTTCCTTAATGATGCCAATCTTGTCGGAACGGTGCGCGCCGCACATGAGAGCGGAAAGGTGGAATGTCCCTTCTGGCATCTTGCTCCAAAGCTCTCGGCAATCATCACGCCGGTTGACGATGCACAGGACGGACGGATATTGTGCGAGTTCGCTGGCTAGGTCGTCCCAGCTACGCGGATCGTTAAGGTCGGACGGAATTTTGACCTCAACTCGCTCCTTGAGTTGGTTGTGCAACTCCGCAGGATTTTCCGTTATTTCCCGCATATCGGGCAGGCCCGGAAAATCAAAACCAAATGATTTGTGTGGTCCGAGCGCCGGCTGGGTAGCCGTGCTGAGCAGCAGGGTAACTCCGTAGTTCTTCTGAAGCTCTCTCAGAACATAAAGAATTGGATTGAGAAACTCCGGCGGCAGAAGCTGAGCTTCGTCTAGGACTACGACACTATTGACGATGTTGTGGAGTTTCCGACAGCGGCTTGTGCGGCTGGCGAAAAGCGACTCAAAAAACTGCACTGAGGTGGTCACGATTACCGGAGCATCCCAGTTTTCACAGGCGAGGCGACTGCGCGCAGTATCTTTGGCCAGGTCAGAAACATCGAGGTTGCTCTGGTGCTCAATGACCGTATCGCCAAAAATCACTCTGAACTGTTCAGCAGTTTGCTCGATAATACTCGTGTAAGGGATAACATAGATGATACGCCGCTTGCCATGCTTGACTGCGTGATGCAAAGCGAAGGCCATTGAAGAGAGTGTCTTGCCACCGCCCGTCGGAACGGTCAAGGTATAGATGCCAGATGCTCCTGCTGCCTTGGCAATGGACTGCGCCAGCACTCCGGCACGAATCCGATTGACCTTGCTGTCCGCCGCGTCGGCCTGCTTCTTCTCCATGTAATTTGAGAATAACTTCAGCAGTTCGGAAAGTTTCGGATAATCAGTCCTCAGAGCGGCTTTGGCTGGTCCAAGAAAAGCTTCAGTATCAAGGAAATCGGCATCGGATAGACAAGAGAACAGAAGGCGAATCCAGAGAGCAGGGTCGGCACCAGGCTTCGGTCGCTCCTTTGGTAGTAACTGATTCAGTATGTCGGTCGGAATGCGGCCCTGTCGAGCCGCCTCAAGCAACTCCTCGTGCCGTAATCTTTGAGAGAGCGCTGCCCTGCCGGTTCTGTCAGCCTCATAGTCCGGCAGTCCCGCATGATGTCCGGCGATGGGGTAAGCAAGAATGAACCCGTAGGCTTTCAACTGCTCAATAGCCCACATCGCTCCGGCCGACGAATGGTCTACCCGGCCAAGCTTCGAACCTTCGATATGGGCTTCCGTATCACCCGTGGCCCGAATGTAGCGCTGAAAGTCTGGAGAGAATTTACCCAGGTCGTGCCATAAACCGGCTAGATAGCCCCATTCGCCACTGCCGAATTCACCAGCCATGGCAGCCGCCAGTTTGGCCGTGCCTACCAGATGGTCTTCCAGTCTCTGCCATTGCGAGGGGGGAACACCCCCTTTTGAGTGAGCATAAAACTCGGCTTTTTCCTCTGCCATTGAGTCACCTCCCAAATAATCGGAAGGAAGGATGAAGGGCACGTGAGGGTGATAATTTCCTTAATTATACATCAAACTATCCTAATTTATACAATTGTGGGTTGAAGGAGAAAGCTGAAGGGGCAAAGAGAATGAGCGTGCCTCTCAATTTTGGAGCGGAGGGACTCCAAAATTGAGAGGCGGAAGCGCTGCTTACCATTGGAGTGGCCTACGGCACAACTGCTATCCGCCTGCACATTCCGTCACTTTGTTCAATCTTACTGCCAGCGTTGGTAAACCCACAGGGATATCCCCTACCGAAATAGGTTACGCCCTAGAGGCGCTCAGAAACCATTAGCTAGTAGTGCACAATATGTCGGAAACTCATGAGTATTGTAGGGACTCGGCATGCTTTTTCAAAGGCAGAAAAAGTCGGTTTTAGGTCAGACACTGTGCACCTTAATTAGGTTAGTGCTTCCTGGGACATTCAGGGGAAGCCCAGCAGTTATCACCACGAGGTCGCCCTTCCTAGCGATACCTGTCTCTAGCGTAACTTCTCTTGCTAGGTCGAAGACTTCTTCCAGGTTTGCAGGCTCGGGCTTTCTAACAGGGAGAACTCCCCAAGCCAAGGAAAGGCGTCTTACGATGGTTTCGGAGGGCGTTACGGCTAGAATAAGTTGTTGCGGTCTGTATTTCGATAATCGCAAGGCCGTTGTTCCGCCAGTGGTAAAAGCTATGATGGCTCTAGCCTGCACTTGGTGGGCTACTTGGGAAGCTGCTCTGGCCGTTGCGTCATCGGTTTCGTATAGAATGTCCTGACACCTTTCATAGAGCGTCTGCTCGTAGGGAAACGCTGTCTCAGCTTCTAGGGCTATTCTTATCATCGTCTCGGTGGCTTCTACCGGGTAACTTCCGGCGGCTGTTTCCTCGGAGAGCATCAGGGCGTCGCTACCATCGAGGATAGCGTTGGCCACATCAGTCGCCTCTGCCCTATAGTCGGGGTAGCCGACTGGACCATTGACTCAAGCATCTGAGTGGCTGTTATTACCTGCTTTCCGCAGTGATTAGCCTCCTTTATGAGTTGCTTCTGGGCCAATGGCACCTTCTCAATGCTTATCTCAAGTGCTAGGTCTCCCCTTGCCACCATTATCCCGTCGCTAACCTCAAGTATTGCACTGCTTTGTTCTAAAGCCCGCGCCTGCTCTATCTTAACGATGACAGGCATGTAAGCATTCATTTTCTTAAGCAGTGCCCTAACTTCTTTTACCTGTCGCACTGAGGAAATGAAAGAGAGAGCGATGAAGTCAACCTTCTGGGAGTCGGCAAACTCGATATGTTCACCAAAGACGGCTCTCATGTCCCCAACACGGTGTTTCAATCCCGGGAGGTCAAGGAGGATACCTGTGGGGAGTTTGAGCTTTTGGCTCAGTAAGCGAATTTCGGAAATGAGTTGACCGTGCTCCTCAAGGGTGCCATGGGCCAAGTTGAGCCGTGCAATGTCCATACCACCTTTCAACATCCTTTCGACAACCTCGGGAGAACTGCTGGCTGGACCTAAAGTGCAGACTATCTTAACGTGGCGCTTCATTTTGGACTGGTTCATTTTTCACTCTATTATAATTATAACATAGCGAGAGTTACACAGTCTTCGCTGGTGGCTTGGGAAAACAACGTTGCTCGCTTGCTGAAAGAGTGGACTTTGGCATAGGGCACAGACACAATGGCGCCTCACTGAAACTCGACGAAGTAAAACCCCACATTGCACAAAGAGCCAGAATGTGCAGACCTATCTTTGCCACTTACCAAAGGACAGCCGATATAGTAAATAGTCCCAAGAGTTTCCCAGTAGGTTGCCCACTCGAAT
>DAOUMG010000041.1:0-5109 GCA_034411935.1 Dehalococcoidaceae bacterium | reverse complement strand
ACTGGTGGCCCACGATTTTGATGAACGAGACCCTGGAGTGATGAAGATGATTTCCATGGCTATCCAGGGAGCCAGAAGAAACCACCGCCATATTGGGCTCTGTGGACAAGCGCCGAGTGATTATCCTGAATTTGCTGAATTCCTGGTGAAAGAAGGAATAAATTCAATGTCTCTCAACCCTGACTCAATAATGAAAGTTACTCTTCAGTTAGTAGATATAGAAGATAAATCCTTAAAATAATGCACTCAAATAGTTAAGAGGTGATACATGAATTCCAAAGGCTGTCCTTTACATGGCACTGATTTCGGGTATTGTTCAAGTTGCGCTCAAAAGCAAACCTGCGTCTTCTTACTAATCCTAAAGAAACTTGAAGACATCGAGAAAAGGGTTAACGCTCCTTCTTAGCCACGCTGGTTTAGTCACGACCCTCTTGGAACAGGCTATGATCTGAGGAAGCAGCAGTAGCACTGGCCCCAATCAAGGTACCACCTGAGTTGGATCTGCTTTAACTGATACTACGAATCATCGACTCCGAGGGCTTGAATACTTCAGAGTCTACTGCCTATCTATTGCGAGAATAGGGTGCATATGGAATAAAAAATCCAGACTTGGTACAACACAAAACATCGGATTATTGGGTAACAAGATGAGTAAAAGTGACAGAATGCAAAACCCTCTTCATGCTGGTAATTATAGTGAAATTATCCTTTCTCACGGTCGTAATATCCGCTCAATTTGGCTACTTCCCGTCGTAGAGCCTTTACTCCTGTTGTCAGTTGGCCTACTAGGGGTGGAATCATGACAAAAGCAAGAATTAAGAGTGGGGCCTCGTGAGGCACTGGATATGCATCAACAATGATTCCCGCTGAGCCACATTGATTGCGGCCGGGATGAGTCTTTTCTTTATAATATTTCCTTCTCTTTATTGGTAAAATAAATTCCACAGTCCGCTTCTTTATCAAGGCTGAGCAACCTGGTTTGATTCTGCTATTAAAATAGCAATGTCTTAAGCAAATATAATACCTTTTATGCGAAATTTTGAAATCATGGGTGCATCAATGTTAAGCTTGACAACAAATCAATATTCGCTAAAGCGAAGAAATAGTATCGCAGCAGATTGCTCAGGAGGCGAATCATGATGCAGAGATTGATAAAAAAGAGGTCTCACAAGGCAGGCCTTCCTCCTGGTACTCTCGTTCATATAGGAGAAAGGAAAGCTGAAAAGGTTAAGATTAGAATTCTTGACTACGATGAGGCCCAGTTTGAAGAGAAGGAAGCGAAGACTATCGAGGAAAGTTTTCCCTTCAAGGACAAGCCAACCGTTACCTGGATTAATATAGATGGTCTTCACGAGGTGGAGATTATAGAGAAGCTTGGTAGCAACTTTGGCCTGCATCCTCTCTTATTAGAAGACATCTTAAATACGGACCAACGTCCTAAAATGGAGGATTACGGGGATTATATCTTTGTTGTTTTGAAAATGCTCTACCCCGGTGAGAATAAGGACGTAATAGAGGCAGAACAGGTCAGTTTAATCCTTGGTTCAAATTTCGTCATTTCACTTCAGGAACATGAAGGTGATGTTTTTGACCCGGTAAGAGACAGAATTAGGAAAAGCAAGGGACGCATCAGAAAGACAGGCTCTGATTACCTTGCTTATGCCTTATTAGACGCCATCGTTGATAACTACTTCCTGATTCTGGAAAATGTTGGCGGAAAGATAGAGGATACAGAACAACAGCTGGCAACAAATCCCTCCCCGGAAACTTTACAGTATATCCGAGAATTAAAGAACGAAATGATATTTTTGAGGAAGTCTATTTGGCCTTTAAGGGAATTGATTAATGGTTTGGAACGGTGTGAATCAACACTTATTCATGAATCTACCGGTGCGTATCTCCGTGATGTCTATGACCATACAATCCAGATTATTGATACTGTGGAGAGTTATCGAGACATGATATCCGGCATGGTTGATATTTATCTATCAAGTATAAGCAATAAGATGAACGAAGTCATGAAGGTGCTAACCATCTTTGCTTCCATATTCATACCGCTCACTTTTGTTGCTGGTATTTATGGGATGAATTTTGAGTTCATGCCGGAACTGAAGTGGCATTGGGGTTACTTTGCACTCTTGGCCGTAATGGCGCTTATTGGCATATCACTGGTCTTCTATTTTAAAAGAAAAAGGTGGCTATGAGGTATTTAGGGGAGATTCCTACTTTACCTGTGGCAGGGTTAAACAGTAATACTGGGGAGATTGGTATGATAAAGTAAGAAGCATTGGGAAACAGTCCACTTACTACTGTAAGATAATGACCTTCCAGTAGTAAGTGGTAATATTACCGCCACCAGTGGCGTTTTCATCTTGGCGCTCACGACTAGTCACCTCAACCAGTCGGCACGACTATTTCCTTTCTAGCGAAAATAATGTTGTCTGCTTTAGCATCAACTACAACCGTACTACCATCTTTGAACTCCCCTTCGAGCACTTTGACAGCCAGCGGGTCGAGCACCAGCCGCTGGATGGTTCGCTTCAGCGGACGGGCCCCGTAGGCTGGGTCATAGCCTTCTTTCACCAAGAGTTCCTTCGCTTCTTCAGTAAGCTCGACATCGATGTGCCGGTCAGCCAGCCGTTTTTTGAGCTGGTCAAACTGCAAGTCTACAATCCGCTTGATATGCTCACGGCCGAGCTGGTGGAAGATTATTACCTCGTCCACACGGTTGAGGAACTCGGGGCGGAACTGGGCTTTCAGGGCTTCCATTACCCTGTTCCTGATTTCTTCTTGGCCGGGCCCCAGATCGGCAATCGATTGGCTGCCCAGGTTACTGGTCATGATAAGCACCGTATTCTTGAAGTCAACCGTGCGGCCGTGGCCGTCGGTAAGACGCCCGTCGTCAAGTATCTGGAGCAGAGTACTGAAGACGTCGGGATGGGCCTTCTCTATCTCGTCGAGCAGCACCACGGTATATGGCTTGCGGTGAACGGCTTCGGTTAGCTGGCCGCCTTCTTCGTAGCCGACATAGCCGGGCGGAGCACCGATTAGGCGTGATACTGTATGTTTCTCCATATACTCGGACATATCGAGGCGTACCATGGCCCGTTCATCATCAAAAAGGAACTCAGCTAAAGTGCGTGCCAGTTCCGTCTTACCCACGCCAGTGGGGCCGAGGAAGATGAAGCTACCCAGAGGGCGATTGGGATCCTGGAGGCCAGCCCTGGCCCGGCGGATGGCATTGGCTACTGCTTCTATGGCATCATCCTGACCAACGACCCGAATATGCAACCGTTCCTCCATGTGTAGCAGCTTCTGGATTTCGCCCTCCATAAGGCGGCTCACCGGGATGCTGGTCCAGCGGCTGACCACCTCGGCAATGTCCTCTTCGTCCACCTCCTCTTTGAGCAATTGCTGCCCTTTCTTGGCAGCAAACTGCTCTTCCTTCTCCTTCACCTGCTTTTCCAATTCGACAAGAGTGACGTACTTAAGCTGCGCAGCCTGCTCCAGGTTACCCACGCTCTCCGCTCTTTCTATATCATGAAGGGCGTGCTCTCTTTTCTCCTTCAATTTCTGTAATTCCTGTATGGCATCCTTTTCCTGTTGCCACTGCGCCCGGAGCCGGGTTCCTTCCTCTTTGAGATCGGCAATTTCCTTTTCCATGTTCGCTAGTCGCTCCTTGGAAGCAGCGTCCTTTTCTTTCTTGAGAGCTTCTCGCTCTATCTCAAGCTGCATGGTGCGCCGTTCCACCTCATCCAGCTCTGTCGGGACGCTGTCAATCTCGGTGCGCAGTCTCGCCGCTGCCTCATCAACAAGGTCAATCGCCTTGTCCGGCAGGAAGCGATCGCTGATGTAACGATTAGAAAGCACCGCTGCCGCTACCAGCGCCGTGTCTTTTATGCGTATGCCGTGATACACCTCGTAGCGTTCCCGGAGGCCGCGCAGGATGGAGATGGTATCCTCAGCCGAAGGTTCGGTAATAATTACCGGTTGAAAGCGCCGTTCCAGGGCGGCGTCCTTTTCAATGTGCTTACGGTACTCGTCCAGTGTGGTGGCGCCGATGCAGTGCAGCTCACCACGTGCCAGCATCGGTTTTAGCATGTTGGAGGCATCCATGGCACCCTCGGCAGCGCCGGCACCAACCACGGTGTGAAGCTCGTCAATAAACAGGATAACCTCACCCTGGGACTGCTGGATTTCCTTGAGCACTGCCTTGAGACGTTCTTCAAACTCTCCCCGGTACTTTGCGCCGGCCACTAGCGCTCCCATGTCCAGCGCCACCAGGCGCTTATTCTTTAGCCCCTCCGGCACATCGCCACGGATGATACGCTGCGCCAGTCCTTCGGCGATAGCCGTCTTGCCCACGCCGGGCTCACCGATGAGCACCGGGTTGTTCTTGGTACGACGGGAAAGGACTTGTATGACGCGGCGGATTTCCTCATCGCGCCCGATCACTGGGTCAAGCTTACCGAGGCGGGCAATCTCGGTCAGGTCACGTCCGTACTTCTCCAGTGCCTGGTACTTACCCTCCGGATTAGGGTCGGTAACACGCTGGCTGCCACGGATGGATGCTAGCACCTGGTAGATGCGATCTCTGGTAATACCATACCCCTTCAGTATCCGTCCGGCAGCACCGGTGTCTTTATCAATAATGGCAATGAGCAGATGTTCGGTGCTGATGTACTCATCTTTGAAATTGCTCGATTCCTTTTCGGCGGCATCCAGCACCTGTTTCAGGCGCGGCGAGAGATAAACCTGGGTCGGCCCGGAGGCTTTAGCCAGTTTTTCCAATTCGTTCTCAAGTTGGCGTTTCACCTGGGCATTGTCCACACTGAGCTTGCCCAGAATCTGTGGCACGACGCCGTCTTCCTGGTCAACTAGAGCCATGAGGAGATGCTCCACCTCAAGCTGAGTATGGTTTCTCTCCTCTGCCAGCTTCTGGGCAACAGAAATTGCCTCTTGACCCTTTTTCGGTGACCTGCCCCCACAAAGGTTACCACTCTTCAAGTTAGGATTACCGGTAACTTAGCCTCAGGAGTAGGAGGCCGGTAACCAAGCGAGCTGTGAGGACGCACCTGATTGTACTCCTGCCTCCACTGCTCAATCAAT
>DAOUMG010000040.1:0-6725 GCA_034411935.1 Dehalococcoidaceae bacterium | reverse complement strand
ACCCCATAGAGTGTGGTAGGGATAGTTATTACATAAAAAACATAAGTATTAGTATTCTTTTGTTTATTTAATATAAAGTTAATATTTTAAGACCGATATAAATAAAAACAGCTTATATATCATAATAATAAATGTGGTTATGAAGCTTTTATAGCATAAAAAGGGACTAGTGTCAAGAATACTTTATAGAACGTGCCTAAAATAGCATAGAAAAACGACAGGAGTCAAAAATACTATAGAGTTTAGCAGTTTCTGATATACTTAATATGCCGGCAAGGGAAGCAATACTTCTCTCGCTTGACATAGCATAAAGCTGGCTATTATGCTTAAGCAGGTTTTTAAGGAGGGATTCATGGGAATATTTAAAGCTATTTTGGGAATCTGTGAAACAAAAAAGCTGAACGACGAATTATGGCAGTTAGATGGCGATACGGTAACGATAAAGCTTAGCCAGGCACCTGAGCTGGCTCAGGAAAGTGGCGCCGTTTATCTTAAAGGAGACTGTTTGAAGGATCCGGTAATGGTTTTTAAAAATAGCGATGGTGAATTCATCGCCTTAAAGAACAAATGCACACAAAAAGGACGCAAGATAGACCCGGTATCAGGAGCGAACAAACTAAAATGCTGTAGCATCAACCACAGTACTTTTGATAATAAGGGTAATGTCCTTAGCGGGCCGGCTGAAGGGCCGCTAACTATCTATGAAGTTACCAGAGATGGAGAAAACCTGGTAATAAAGCTGACTTCTTAGGAATCAATCTTATGAAAAACTTACAACGGGAAGATATGAGCACTTTTATTAAGAAACTGAAAAAAGTGTCGTATGGAAGCATGCGACCAATGGGTTTCGGCGAACAAAAAGAGAACGAAGAACTAAAACCACTGCTTGTGTTCTATATACATGAGCCAATTCTTAAAAAGTTATCTGAAGATTTTGCTGGTGCTGATGCTATTCTATTAGACTTAGCCGGCATTAAAAAAGAGGAGTTAAAAGAGTTTATCAGTTCATCGGGTAGGGTTGCCTGGGGGAGTTGGTTGGAAGAAACAGGTAGCAGCCAGGTTAAACAGGCGGAAGAAGCGGGGTTTGATTTTATTGCCTTTGATGAGGGTAGCGCTCTAGGCAGCATCCTTGAAAACGGTCGCCTGGGACGGATTATAAAGCTGGATGCTTCTTTGGACGAAAGCTTGCTTAAAATAGTCGGCGGGATGCCGGTGGACGCTGTGCTCTTAAGTGGTGATTATTTAGGTGAAGAGTGTTTAAAATGGCACCATCTGATGTTACTCAAGCGCTTTGCCGGTGTATTGCCCCAGCCGCTAATGGTTGCCATTCCCGAAAATTTGGGCGATAGCGAGCTAAAGGCTCTCTGGGATATGGGGGTTGACGGATTTACACTGGAGCTAAAAGAAGGCCGGCCCGTTGAAAACTTGAGCCGAACAAGAAAGCAGATTGATACCATCAAGTGGCCCCGGAGACATGATAAGAGCAAGAAGGGAGCGCTTCTGCCCGGAGTTGGTTTCGATAAGGAAACAGACGAATAGGTTTACTGGTTGAAAACTGCTTTAGCCCCTGGCAAGCTGCCAGGACTTGCCTTCAGTGGTTATAGACGGAGCGATAACCATATCGGCCTTTTGCATCTGCCTGATGTTGATAGCTCCGCAGACGCCCATAGCGGTGCGTAGTGCTCCGATGAAGTTCTGGCTGCCGTCGGTAACCGATGTCGGACCGAATAGAATCTGCTTAAGAGTGCCGTTGGTGCCTACTTTGATTCGCGTGCCTCTTGGTAATGATGCGTGTGGATTAGCCATTCCCCAGTGATAACCGCGTCCCGGGGCACCCTCGGCTTGTGCCAGTATTGAGCCCAGCATAATGGCGTCGGCACCGGCGACGATAGCTTTACATAATTCTCCACCCTTGCGGAAACCGCCGTCGGTTACGATGGGTACGTAACGGCTGGATTCTTTAAAATAATCTTCTCTGGCGGCGGCGCAGTCCATAGTGGCCGTTATCTGGGGAACGCCGATACCTAAAACTTCTCTGGTGGTGCAGGCAGCACCGGGACCGACGCCAACCAGTACCGCCGAAACACCGGTGCGCATCAACTCCAGGCAGGAGCTATAGCTGACACAGTTGCCGACCACTACCGGAATACCTATGCTTGAACACAATTCACTCAAGATAAGGCCGCGCTGGCTCCTGGAAATATGGCGGGCGGTAGTAACCGTCGAAGAGACGAATAAAATATCGGCGCCGGCCTCGACTATTACAGAAGCGAACTTTTTAGTACTGGCCGGTGTTACCGAAACGGCGCAGGTTGAGCCGGCTTTTTTAATCTCTTTTATCCGCTTGCCGATAAGCTCTTCTTTTATGGGCTGGGAATAGATTCGCTGCATCAGAGCGGTAACCTCGGGCTGTGTTGCCCGGGCTATTTCTTCGAGGGCTTCATCAGGGTCGTTACAGCGGGTCTGGACGCCTTCCAGGTGAAGGACGGAAAGGCCGCCGAGCTTGGCCATCTCTATAGCCATTTTAACATCGGTTACGGCATCCATAGCAGCTCCGATGATTGGTAGCTCAAAAGTAAAATCGGCTATCTTAAACTCGGTGCTGGTCTGGTCGGGATTAACAGTAACATCTCCGGGGACAATGGCTACTTCGTCGAAACCGTAGGCTCGCCTTAAAGATTTATACTGCGGGGTTGACATCTGGCGTCCTCCTTGAATGGAAACTATAACAAAGACGGCAGCGTTTAGTCAAGGTTGGAACGCCGTATGAGTAAGTGGACGGTTAGCCTTTATTTAGCTATAATGGCTTGTTCGGGAATGGAGGACGATGCCGTCCCTTTATGTTGTGGCTACCCCTATTGGTAATCTGGAGGATATCTCGCTTCGGGCGATTAGGATTTTACGTGAAGTGAACCTTATCGCAGCCGAGGATACCCGTCGTACCAAACGTCTGTTAAATGCCTGTAGCATAAAGACGCCGCTGACCAGCTACTACGAGCACAACAAGCTGACCAAGCTTGAATATATCCTGTCTCGTCTTGAAAAGGAAGATGTGGCCATAGTCTCTGATGCCGGTATGCCCGGTATCTCAGACCCAGGTTACGAGCTTATTACGGCAGCTATAGAGAAAGGTATTCCCGTGGTGCCTGTACCTGGCCCATCGGCGGTGATAACGGCGCTGGCTATATCGGGGTTGCCCGCTGATAGATACTTATACCTCGGTTTTTTACCGAGCCGTGAGGTTGAGAGAAAGCGGTTGCTTGCTTCGGTAGCTCAAGAAGCGGGTACTATCGTCGTCTTCGAGGCGCCGCATCGTATGACGAAAGCTCTTGGAAGCATTATAGAGGTGCTGGGCGACAGGCGATTGGCCATCTGCCGCCAGCTTACCAAGCTGCACGAGGAAGTGTTTCGCGGAAAGGCAAGCCAGGCGCTGGAGCACTTTAAGAAACCGAAGGGCGAGTTCGTACTGGTTATCGTAGGTGCTGAGAAGCAGAAGAAGCGGCTGGATGACGATGTTATTTCACAACTTGAAGGGTTACGTTATAAAGGAGCAAAGGCAAAAGAATCTGTAGCTGAAATAGCTGAAAAAACAGGCATTTCCAGGAAAGAACTGTACCAGGCTTGGCTCAAGTTGCCATAAAATATATAATAGTAGAAATTATTTAGGGAGAGCGTTATGAGGAGAGGTTGTATTTCTTTAGGCGAGGTAGAGTGTAATGGCTGCCGGCGTAACATACCGTACCCGGAACGTTACCTGGCTGTTGATGAAGAGAAGGGCGTGGAAGTAAAAAAAGGTCAAACGGTGTATTACTGCGTGGAATGCGCCCTGAAGAAGGGTTACGCCCATTATAGAGAGGAGAAGGGAGAAAAAATTCTAACCTTCTTCCCGGAGCCTGAGTACTAGGCGGTTTATCAAACAACATGGCCGAAAGAATCTTTATCGGCGTTGCCTGGCCTTATGCTAACGGGCCGCTTCACCTGGGACAGATAGCCGGTGCCTATCTGCCGCCGGACATCTTCGCCCGCTATCACCGCATGAAGGGCAACGAGGTATTGATGGTCTCCGGTTCGGACCAGCATGGCACGCCGATAACCATCCGAGCCGAACAAGAAGGGAAAAAGCCGGCCGAGATAGCCAGCCGCTATCATGAGCAATTCTTAAAATCATGGCAAAAGTTAGGCATCTCGTTTGACCTGTTCACCACCACTGGTACAAAAAACCATGCCGAGGTGGCTCAGGACATCTTCCTTAAGCTGCTTGAGAAAGGCTATATCTATAAAGATATAGCGTCTCAGCCCTACTGCGATAAATGCAAGCGTTTCCTGCCGGATAGATACGTAGAGGGCGAGTGCCCTTTTTGCAACTACGACGGTGCCCGCGGCGACCAGTGCGATAAATGCGGCAAGCCGCTTAACGCCATCGAGCTCATCGGGCCTCGCTGCCGGATTTGCGGCGGCAAACCTGTGTTCAAAGATACGGAGCATTTCTATCTTAAACTCTCTGCCTTTGAAAAAACGTTAGAGAAATGGGTCAAATCAAAAGATTACTGGCGCCCTAACGTTACCAATTTCACCATGCGCTATATCAAGGAGGGGCTTAAAGACAGGGCTATCACACGTGATATAGACTGGGGCGTACCACTGCCTATCGAAGGCTATCCGGGTAAAAGGCTATACGTCTGGTTTGAAGCCGTCATTGGCTACTTGTCGGCTTCAAAGGAGTGGGCTATTAAGAGCGGTGAAACCGATAAATGGCAGGATTTCTGGCAGAAAGAAGCTAGAAGCTACTATTTCATAGGCAAGGATAATATCCCCTTCCATACAATAATCTGGCCGGCAATGCTATTGGGCTATGGAAACCTTAACCTGCCTTACGATGTACCTGCCAACGAATACCTTACCATTGAAGGGAGAAAGCTATCCAGCAGCCGTAACTGGGCGGTATGGCTAGACGATTACCTGTCACGTTACGAAGCTGACCCTTTGCGCTATCTGCTATCAGTAAATATGCCCCAAACGGGCGATACTGATTTTTCCTGGCGGGAATTCGTTCGTCGTAACAACGATGAACTAGTAGCCACCTATGGCAATTTGGCTCAACGGGTACTTACCTTAGTCTACCGTAATTACGACGGCAAGGTACCATCGCCGGGAGAGCTTGACGAAGAGAGCAGGCAGCTGATGGCTGAAGTTAAAGATACTTTTAACGAGGTTGATAAGCTAATCGGGATTTGCTCTTTCAAAGAGGCGATTAAAAAGGCAATGGCACTGGCGCATAACGCCAATAAATACCTTGAGGTAAAATCGCCCTGGAAGATAATTAAAAAAGATAAAAAGGCAGCTGCCGCTTCTTTATATGTTATTCTTTGCGTACTCTCGGCGCTGCGGGTCCTACTCTATCCCTTCCTGCCGTTCAGCTCGCAGCAGTTGCACCAGTATCTCGGCTTTGGGGGAAACGTTAAGGATAACGGCTGGCAGTTGCGTCTGCCGACGCCGGGTCAGCAGTTAAGAAAACCGGAACCACTGTTTAGGAAACTGGACAAAGTTATAATTGAACAGGAAACCGCTCGCCTGAAGCAGGAGGCATGATATTTTGAAAAGCAATACTATAAATGAGCTATATGAAATATACGCACCGATAAAAGAGGGTCTTAGCCGGGTAGAGGATAACTTTAAAGCCCTGGTTGAGGATAAGAAAGAGAGCTTTCCCGAGCTTTACGATATGCTGGTTCATGTGCTGGCCGGCGGTAAAGCGGTACGCCCGGCACTTACCTTCCTGGCAGGTAGCTGCTTTGACTATAACCTTGATAGATTACTGCCTATGGCCACCGCCAGCGAACTATTGCATATCTCCACCCTGGTTCACGATGATGCTATAGATAAAGCTGATACCCGGCGGAACCGGCAGACGGTCAATAAGCTCTGGGGAATTGAAAAGGCGGTTCTCTTCGGAGATTTCCTGTTCGCCAGAGCTGGCGAGTTTGCCGCCGCTACCGATAATATCACCGTGGTCAGACTATTTTCTGGCACGCTGCAGATAATTTCCAGCGGGGAGCTAAAGCAATCCTTTGGTGCCTTCAGCCTTGACCAGTCCTTTGATAAATATCTGGAGCGTATCGGCGGTAAAACGGCTTCGCTGATGTCGATGGCGACGGAAAGCGGCGCTATTTTAAGCCAGGCTTCTGAAAAAGAAGTCAGGGCACTGGAAAAATACGGCTATAACCTGGGCTTGGCATTTCAGATCGTGGATGATATTCTGGACTTTACCGGAGATGAGAAGAAAATGGGCAAGCCGGTGGGCTCTGACCTGGTTCAGGGGACGGTTACCCTGCCATCGCTTCTTCTACTTAAGTACCATCCGGATGACAATCCACTGGCAGAAATATTTAAAAGTAAAGATAAGCAAAAAAGCGTCAAGCGGGCGGTAGCTATGGTTTTAGATTCAACTATAATAGATGAGTGCTACCGGATTGCCGAGGATTATAAGAATAAAGCCTGCCGCGAACTAGACAGACTACCGGATAATATCGGCCGTAAATGTTTACTAAAACTAGCCGATTATGTCATAGAACGCAACCGGTAATATCTATTAGGCAATTATATACTTGACAAAGGGTTGAACTTGTGCTATCATTCATAGTATGAAGATTATCTGCGTTCATTCTCAACCTTCTTACTGTCCTTTTCGTGGGCGACTTCCTTTAGTTTATCCCGCACCTTTTTGT
>DAOUMG010000039.1:0-9886 GCA_034411935.1 Dehalococcoidaceae bacterium | reverse complement strand
ATTGATTGAGCAGTGGAGGAGGGAATATAATCAGGTCCGGCCACATAGTTCTTTGGGTTACCGGCCACCGGCACCTGAAGTTAAGATGCTCGAGATTCTAACTCTGTAGGTGGTGCCACTTCTGGGGGCAGGTCATTCTGAAATGTAATATCCAAAGCCAGGTTGCAAAGTTAAAACATGTTTCTTAAACGTATTCGTGGGTGTAGAAGAGTCAAATTCTAAAGAAGTTGTGTTAGGCGTTAGATAATTAGATATGATTGCGATAGCTGTATCATTATCGCCAAATTTATTAATACCTAACCCAGCTATTACAAAGGTTAATCCGTGTTTGGCTAAATTTAGGTCGAAAGAAGCTGTTTTCGTTAATTCGGATGCAATGAAATCTAAGACTTCATTGAATACTTTATCCCAGCAATTGAATTCCTTTAACTTCGACACTAACCATAGGTCAGTTCTTTGACGAACGATATATGCTAAACCGGTATAAGATAGGACAATCTTAACGTCTTTGCAATGAGCTACCGTAGATTTAACATTATTGTCATTATAACAAGTCCCATCAACTGCGGTAAGTCTGGTATCGGCAACTTGAAAAATGTAATCTTTGGTAGCTGCGGTAATTATTAATGTCATATTACCTTGGACTTTAGTCTTCACGCCTAATTTTGTCAAGAATAACTTCTTTAAACGTCACAATCTGAGTACTTGTTTACAAAACCGAGGAATGTATAATTCAGTTATATTACTGGAACAGATCTGTTTCGGTGTTACAAGCCTTGGGAATTGCCAGGTACAGGAACTCCATACTTGTGACGAGTGATTCTCTATACTTTTTAATAATCTCGAGGCAGCGGCGCGTATCCTGTTGTGACCTGTAAACAGCGATGGCCTTAAGTTTGAATTCTAAATATCCGCTTATATCAATAGCTGTGGTAATCTCATCTTCGGAACGAGTAGCTATGCCTGAATCAAGGAATTCAGGGAATGCACTCTTTGGCATGGTGATGTAGTAAAGTTTGCGCAACAATACTTCGCCTCCCGTTTTTAGTTTTTCAAAGGCGATAGTGACAGCCTTTCCGATTGTTATATGGTCGTTATGTCCACTGATGCCGTCTGGCCCAAAGGTTATTACAACTTCAGGCTGAAGCTTTTTCATTATCTCTATTACTCTATTCACAATCCCAATTAGGTTGATGCTTATTAACCCGGTATCAGAGTAGTCAAGTAAGTAGATATGGCGGATACCCAAGATATTTGCCGCACTGCGCAGCTCTTCCTCCCGAGCCTTTCCAGTATCAACATTCTTAGGAACTCCCAACCGGGTGCCTTTTTCTCCCCGGGTGGCACAAATGAGATCCACAGGAATGCTTTGCCGACTGTATTTGGCAATGGTACCGCCCAGCAAGCAACTTTCGTCATCCGGATGAGCTAAAATAATTAAAATGGAACGCTTCATGACTACCTCAAAATAGTATTAGATTCTATTATCTTGGAGGTTTCTTAGGGTGTCACGATGTTGTCACCTCTTGTCTCGCGTTTTGGGTAACTCGGTTTATTGGCACTTTGTTTTTCTTCACCGCCCACCGGGCGGCAGGACAGTGATCAGCTGGGACCGGCTTCGGTCTCCAGCTCACCGAAGGTCTCTACCAGGTTGGAACCGCCGCAGGCGGGGCAGACGATTCCTTCCGTCTCAACCAACTCGAATCTGTGGCCGCAGTCAGGGCACACCAGATAGATCATTTCGATGCCTCAGCTTTCTTATCAAGCTCACGCTGTAATGCAGCGGTTATCTGCTCCGGCAAGGTCGTTCCTATGCAGACCGGCTTACCCTCAAGGGTGATGATGGTCTCGATATTCACCACGCCAACATCACCGCCGAGCATTTTTGCTATGGCAGTTCTGATTGCTTCAATCGTCTCCGACGACTGTCCCGTAGGGCCTCAGCAGCTTGAGTTACCGCAGGGACTACTCTCCGGAAGCATCACTATCGTTGCTTTTAGATTCAGCATTTTCTTACCTCCACATTATTTTATTGCAATCCAAGGGGCTTGTCGAAATATCTCCTCTTAAAATATAAAGCCACATTGACCAGCAGGATGAGCACCGGCACCTCGATGAGGGGGCCGATTACAGTGGCGAAGGCGACGTCCGAGTGCAGGCCGAAGATGGCGATGGCCACGGCGATGGCCAGCTCGAAGTCGTTGGAAGAGGCGGTGAAGGAGACGGCCGTCGTCTGCGGGTAAGTGGCGCCGAGCCTGCGGACGATGAAGAAGGTGGCGAACCACATAATGGCGAAGTACAGCACCAGCGGAATGGCGATGCGGGCTACATCCAGCGGCAGAGCGATGATGGTTTCGCCCTTGAGTGAGAACATCACTATGATGGTAAAAAGAAGCGCCGCCGGGGTGATATAGCTGATTTTGGGTACGAATGACTTTTCGAACCACTCCCGACCCTTCATTTTGATGAGCCCGTAGCGGCTGATGATGCCGGCGAGGAAGGGGATGCCCAGGAAGATGAAGACCACCCTGGCTGCCTCGGCAATTGAGATGCTGGCATCGACCTCCTCCACCAGCCCCAGCTTCGGTAGCAGGAAGGATATGAAGATAAAGATATATACCGCGTAAAAGAGCACCTGGAATATAGCATTGAAGGCTACAAGCCCAACAGCCAGTTCCCGGTCGCCTTTGGCCAGCTCGTTCCAGACGATGACCATGGCGATGCAGCGCGCCAGCCCTACCAGGATGAGGCCGATCATGTACTCCGGCTTATCGTGCAGAAAAAGAATAGCCAGGCCGAACATAACAAGGGGACCGACTATCCAGTTCTGCACCAGCGAAAAGCCTAATAGCTTAAGGTTTTTGAGAACCTTGGGCATTTCCTCGTATTTGACGCGGGTGAGCGGCGGGTACATCATCAGAATAAGGCCTATGGCGATAGGAATTGATATCGCCCCGACTTGCAGTGAGGTGATGGCATCGGTGACTCCGGGTGCAACCTGCCCTAGCAGAATACCGACTGCGATGGCCAGGAATATCCACAGGGTCAAAAAACGGTCGAGGATAGGTAATTTGGCGGCTACTCCTTTTACTTCAGCCATTTTGCTTGTCCCTCCTTCTGCAGTTTTCTGCCAATCAAGGGCGCCAGGCGCAGGATGCCCAGCATTATGGGCAGCTGAATCAGCGGCGCCACGGCAGCCGGCAGCACCGCCAGGGTGCCGCTGAAGGCTGTTGTCGCCACCCCGATGGTGATGGCGTGATTTTTGGCGGTGGTGCTGAAGCCTAGCGCCATGGCGTCCCCATAATCTGTTTTGGTGATGCGGCTGAGGATGAACGAGGCAATAAAGAGTAGCGGATAAAGGGTGGCTATACCCAGCACTATCAGCAGCACCCAGTGCCAGTTCTCGATTATGGTCGACGCCTGGGACGAGATTATTACGAAGACCATCGCCAGCATACCGAATGATGAGATGCTCGGTAGAATCTGGGAGATCGATTTGAAGCGTTCCTCCCCGAGCCGCCGCACCATTAATCTTCTGCTTATCAATCCGGCGGTAAGCGGCAGCAAGACTATTAAGAACATGCTCTGCATCAGAATGCCCGGGTTGACGTCCACCTGCTCTCCCGACAGTACCAACATCCAGACAGGCACAAGAACTATAGCCAGCAGCAGGCTGAGGGCTATTATGACAAGAGCAGTTTCTACCCTGCCCTTGGCAAATCCCGTCCAGGCGGCCACCATGCCGGAGCATGGCATCACCACTTTTAGAATGAAGCCTAGGCTTAGGTACGGGTCTGCATTGGCGAAGAAAATGTTAGCCCATAAAGCACCCAGCAGCGGTGTCAGCAAGAAGTTGAGGCCAATGGCGATTATAATGACCTTTGGATTTTTGAGCGCCTTGCCGATGTACTCCACTTTGAGGTTTATCATCATCGGATAGAGCATGGCAAACAAGAAAAACGGGATGAGGAATTTGAGGGTATCTACCTCCGGCCAGGCATTACCGACCGCCACAGCCAGGACGATATCTGCAATCACAAACAGGGGCAGGTATCTGCTCATAAATCCAGCTAGCTTCATTTATAGTTAGGTTCCTTTCTTGCCTGGCAACGCCTGAGCCGTAATTCTAATAATGTTTTTATCTCTTTATCACCAGCACCGGTATCGGTGACTTGCGGATGACGCTTTCGGACACGGAGCCGAGCAGCATCTCCTTTAGGTTGCTCTTGCCGTGGGAGCCTATAATAATGGCATCCGCCTTCTCTTCTTCAGCTAACTTCAGGATTTCCTGGGCGGGATGTCCCTCCCTAACGATGGCCTTCACCTGGCAGCCCCCTTCTTCAAGCTCACGGGCTATCTTCTTGAGTTCCGCCAGGTGGTGCTGCTCTCTCTTTTTAAGCTCGCTATCTAAGTCCACCGGCCAGTTGCCGCTAATGGAAGACCAGGCCACAATCCCTTGAATCTCCCGCTCGTCGATGACATGCAGGATCATAACTTCACCGCAGCCGGCCTCCCTCAGCTTCTTGATGTATGCCAGCGCCTTGCCGGCCACTTCGGAAAAATCGGTGGGATAGAGTATTTTGCTGAACATTTCTGCCTCTCTATTACTGGTTTTTCTTGAAGGCCGCCGCCGGGTCTGTCGCGCCGTCAAGGTGGCTCTTCAGCCTGCCCTGCTGGGCCTTCGCTATCCTATCGTAGACATGCTTTTTCAGGAAGCCGAGCGCTTCTTTACCATCCTGATCGGTTATGATCACCTCAAGCTCCATTAGCTCTTCGGCTTCAAGAGTGAGCGCTGTCTTCTTTATTTCCAGCACGGAACACCTCGCAGCGACGCTGTGAAAGGGACACCTTATCGTATATTTTCTTGTACAGGAATCTTAAAGCCTCTTCTTCGTCAGCGTCGGTTATTATCACCTCAAGCTCCATTAGCTCCTTTTCATCAAGGGTGATGATAGTTCTTTTTATCTCCAGCATGTTTTTGCTGCACCTCCCTGATAACGGCTGTTTTGCCTCTAGACAGCCACTATTCTGGCTCGACGCCGATTACCACCTCGCAAATGAGCCTGGCCGTCTTTGCCACCTCATCGTCAGAGATATAATCTACTATGTTCTTGAGATCTTTGCCGATGTCCTGGCTTAAAGGCCGCTTTACCATGCCGATGTCCCTTACCAGGTTGATGCTTTTTGTGATCTCAACTCCCGCCGCCTCGGCCAGCTTTTACGGGCGCATTCAATCGGGCAGCCGTCAACGGTTACCACCTTGTAGGCAGCGCCAACCTTCTTAGGCACCGACTCTGATTTTAATGGCAATGCACCCAGGCGGCCTATGGCCGCCTTCTTAAGCCCCATCTCCCTTACCGCCTCCATGCTGGCCAGAATGGTGGTAAGTCCGGTGTTGGAAAAGCCACCGGAGCAGGCGAAAATAACGTTCTCGTGAGTATTGATTCCAGTCTTGAGCTGCTCGTTCTCCATCTTCCCCCTTTCTTACATCAGCCTCTTTTTGATCCACTCTTTGGCCTCGGCCACCTCGGCAATCCTGCCTTCGGCAACCTTCTCACCATCGATTACAACGGCCAGGGTAAGCAGCACTCCCCTGGCCTCTATCATCAAAGGGTCCTTTATCTCGCTTACCAGAGCGTCCTCGCCTTCTTTGAGGCCAAGCTCGGGAAGCGCCTGACGGACATTTTGTTTGGCGATACGGCATTTGGGGCAGCCGGGGCCGCAAACCTCGATTATCATTTCCCATATACCTTCAACAATGTAGCCACCTCTTCCCTGGTGGGTACCTTCCCGGCCAGCACTACCATTTCGTCAATGACCAGCGCCGGGGTGGCCAGCACCGGGTATTCCATAATCTTGACGATGTCCTTGACCTTTTCAATGCTGGCATCTATACCCAATTCCTTCGTGGCTTCACGGGTGACCTCCTCAAGCTTTTGGCACTTGGGGCAGCCGGTGCCAAGTATCTTGATTTTCATAATTACCTCCTCTTACTGGCTAAATAATACCGAAGATGAGCCCGGCAAGCGTTGATGAGATAACTACCAGGCCGACATAAGCAAAAGCCCTCTTATTGCCCATTATCTTTCTGATGACCAGTATGCTGGGCAGTGAAAGCGCCGGGCCAGCCAGCAGTAAGGCCAGTGCCGGGCCATTGCCCATACCAAGCTCCAGGAAAGCCTTGATGATAGGAACTTCGGTGAGGGTGGCGAAGTACATCAGCGTGCCGGTAACAGAAGCTATAGCGTTTGAGCCCAGGCTGTTTGAGCCAACGGCCTGGGTGATAACATCGGCGGGGATTATTGCCTTGATGACTCCGGCCAGGAAAACGCCGCCGATGAGCCATGGGAAGATGAGCTTGACGAAGCGCCAGGTCTCCACCAGCCAGTGCTTTATTTCTTTCCTGTCGAAGAAGCGCCATAGAGCGAACCCCAGGAGCGCCAAGAAGGTAGCTGCCAGCGGCCAGTTGGCAGCGGAAGCGAAAATAAGAATACCTACCAGGCTGCCGAAGAATAGCAGCGTCTGCCACAGCGGTTTTTCGCTATCGTCCTCAATGTTGAAAAGCTCGGGGTTGGCCTGATTATCGGAACCCTTGCGGAAAAGAGAGGCCATTGTTAGACCTATACCAATGGACAAGATTATGGCGCTGATAGCGCGGGCCAGGCCGATATCATAGCCGAGCAACCGTGCTGAATAGACGATGGCCAAAACGTTAATGGCCGGGCCGGAGAAGAGAAAAGTGGTGGCCGGGCCGATGCCGCCGCCGCGCTTGTAGATGCCGGCGAAGAGGGGCAGCACGGTGCAGGAGCAGACGGCCAGGATGGTGCCTGAGATAGAGGCCACGCTGTAAGATAGGAACTTGTTGGCCTGCGGCCCGAAGTACTTTATGACCGCCGGCGCCGATATAAAGACGGCGATGCCTCCCGCAATGAAAAAGGCCGGCACCAGGCAGGTGAGCACGTGTGCCGAAAGGTAGTCAAAGAGCGCCTCGATGCCACTGGAAAACCAGCTAAGAATCAAATCCATAATACCTTCTATTTATCAGCTTGTATGCGCATTCAAGCATATTATCAGGATAAAAAAATTTCTCAGCCCTTAAGCAGAAACTTGCTCTTTCGTGCAGCCCGGGGCCAACCGCTCAGCCTTCCTCAGACGTTCCCTATCCTGTCGCACCACCGCATTACTTTTGAGGGCTTTTTGTATTAAAGCAATCAAATCCTTCAAATATTCTTTGGCACCACCTCTGTCAATCGAGTAAACAGACCAAAGCCCCTCTCTCCTTAAGCTTAGGAAACCAGCATCGTAGAGGATGCCCAGATTGCGCGAGGCTCTTGTCTGGCTGATTTTTAAGGCCTGCATCACCTCGCAGACACAGCATTCCCTCTCCATAAGGAGATTGAGGATTCTTAGCCGAGTCTCATCTGATAGTGTGCTGAAAGCTTTAACAATATCTCTCATTTGCTTTAATCCTATATGCGCATCAATAATTATAGACATCTTGGGTGCCGTTGTCAAATACTTTGATTAACCAAAAGTCAGTTATGTGCAATAGGTAACAAAATAAGCAATTGTGCATCTAGATACTTAAGCACTTGACTACCCCCCCTTCGTTTCACTAGGATTCGCTAATCATCATGTTGCAGCATTCTATGGTCCAAACCCTCCTCCCCCAAGAATTGTCCCATTTAATCGACTGTTTTAACACAGATTTAACATATCTGTAATATGTCTGAAACAATCCAGTGCTACACTGGGTGTATGAATCCTAAAATAAGAGGTGTCGATGATTAATACCGGGGATACGGCTTGGCTTCTTGTGTCCGCGGCATTAGTTATGTTGATGACGCCCGGGCTTGCGTTATTCTATGGTGGCCTGGTAGGGAGGAAAAACCTTCTCTCCACAATGATGATGAGTTTCACCATACTGGCGATCATCGGTCTGCTGTGGATGCTGTATGGCTACAGCCTAGGTTTTTCTCCTGACCACATGGGTATCATTGGAGGTCTGGACTATCTCGGGCTGCAACAGGTTGGACAACAACCATCATCGGTCTATGCCCCTACAGTGCCTCACCTGGCGTACATGATATTTCAGGCGATGTTCGCCATCATCACCGTGGCTTTGATCACTGGTGCAGTTGTCGAGCGTATCAGATTCAGTGCCCTTCTTGTATTCGCGGTTCTCTGGTTTACTATCGTCTACCTACCAGTAACGCACTGGGTATGGGGTAGCGGCGGCTGGCTAGCTAGACTGGGTGTACTCGACTTCGCTGGGGGAATCGTGGTCCACATAACAGCTGGAGTATCGGCACTCGCCCTGGCGATGTTGCTCGGACCCAGAAAGAGCCATGCGGCTAGAGAGCCAATGAAGCCAAACAACGTTCCAATGGTGGTATTAGGAGCTGGTCTGCTCTGGTTTGGTTGGTTTGGATTCAACGCAGGTAGTGCTCTGACCTCGGGCGGCCTCGCCTCAAGTGCATTCGTAGCAACATACGCTGCCGGGGCGGCTGCAGCTTGCACATGGATGATCCTTAGCTGGCTCTATCGACGGCCCAGCGTGCTTGGGATGGTAACCGGCGCCGTCGTCGGCCTAGCGGCAGTGACACCGGCGGCTGGCTTCATATCACCGGTAATGGGCATACCTATAGGTATCGGTGCTGCTCTAGTTTCTTATTACGCCATGCTATTCAGAGTGAAGAAGATGGCGGCTGTCGATGAATCTCTGGACGTGTGGGCGTGTCACGGGATCGGTGGTACGTGGGGGGTCATCGCTACCGGGATTTTTGCTAGCGCTGCTGTCAACAGTGCTGGATCCAACGGCCTGATTTATGGAAGTGCGACGCAAATTGTTAAACAACTTATCGGGGTAGCCGTGGTCTGGGTTTTTGCCTTTGGAATGACCTGGGTACTGGGTAAGGTCACTGATAAGATCGTCGGACTTAGGGTCAATCAGATTGAAGAGACAGTTGGCCTGGATATATCACAACACGGTGAAAGGGCTTATGGAGGAATTCTCCGTTGAAGAAGATAGAGGCCATCATCCGCGAAGAAAGACTAGACCCAGTTAGAAAAGCTCTGGAAGAGAACAGCTATTTTGGTATGACGGTTAGCGAGGTATGCGGACGGGGACGGGAGGGCGGGCTTACATTGCAGTGGCGGGCTGGCGAGTATCGAGTAGACTTTCTACCTAAGCTGAAAATAGAAGTGGTCGTTCTTGATGAGGATGTGGGCCGAATGCTCAATGCGATTGCTACGAATGCCAGGACCGGCGAAATGGGAGATGGCAAAATATTTGTCATACCCGTAGAAAATGCCGTACGTATCAGGACAGGCGAAGAGGGCGTAAATGCCGTTTAGGCGATATATGGAGAAGAAAGGCATAATGCAGAAGCAGGAAAAATAGTCTAATTAAAGAAGGAGGAGAAACATGGACAAAAGAAGCAAAGATGACGGGAAAGAGTATGTACTGCGAGTGGCTAAGGAGCACAACGTCAAGTTTATACGATTGTGGTTCTGCGACATCTTGGGTATGCTGAAGAGCTTTGCCATCACAGTGGAGGAACTTGAGAGCGCACTTAACGAAGGGATGGGATTCGACGGTTCATCTATAGAGGGTTTTGCCCGTATTGACGAAAGCGATATGATCGCCATGCCCGACCCTGATACCTTCCAACTGTTACCGTGGCGGCCTCGGGAGCATCACGCGGTGGCCCGCATGTTCTGCGACATACAGAGGCCGGGGGGAGAGCCCTTCGAAGGCGACCCTAGGTTTGTCCTGAAGAAGAACCTAAAACGCGCCGCCGACCTTGGCTATACTTATTACGTAGGACCCGAGCTGGAGTACTTCTACTTCAAGGACGCCTGCGGGACCGAACCCCTGGATGCG
>DAOUMG010000038.1:0-4717 GCA_034411935.1 Dehalococcoidaceae bacterium | reverse complement strand
AGACCGGGTAGAGGAAGCAATCAAGCAGATATCCCAAGAGGCGGGCAAACAGATTATCTGCTGGTCCTGCACCTCTGGATTTACTCAAGACGGGAGAAGATTATCGCAGAGTACAACAGATCCTTTACTGGCGTTGGACTATATTCTACAAGAGGAGGAAGCTACCTCCTTCATATTCTATGATTTTCATCACTATCTAAAACCTGGTGGAGATATCAAATATATTAGAAAAATGCGGGAAGTAGCAACAGCTAATAGGAGAAATCCTCACACCCTTTTTCTAGTATGTACGGCTTTGTATATCCCAGAGGAACTCCAGAAAGATATCACTTATATCGATTTCCCCTTACCTGGTTTAGCAGAGATGCTTCAACTTTTAGAATGGATGATTAAGGAATATGGGAAGCCTCCGATAAAAGTTAGCTTAACTGATGCTGAAAAGGAAGAGATAGCCAATGCCGCCTTAGGCTTAACCCTGGCGGAGGCAGAAAAGGCCTTCTCCAAATCACTTGTTAATGATCTAAAACTTACGATAGATGATATTCAAGAGGTCTTAGAGGAAAAAGCACAGGTTATAAAGAAGACTCAAATACTTGAATATTTCCCACCTATTGAGAATTTTAAAGTTATCGGTGGCCTTGAACTCCTATTAGAATGGCTCAGACATAGAAGAGAGGCTTTTTCAGAGGCAGCTTCTGCCTATGGACTACCATCGCCGAAGGGAATTCTGTTGGTTGGAATGCCGGGATGTGGTAAAAGTCTATGTGCCAAGACTGTCTCTGCAGAGTGGCGCCTACCCTTACTCAGACTCGATATGGCTCGGATATTCGGGATTCTAGGGGTGACACCTGAAGAGAATTTACGTAAAGCTATTAAGACAGCGGAGACTATTGCCCCTTGTATTTTCTGGGTCGATGAGATTGAAAAGGGATTCCCCAAAAGTATAGGCAGTGCCAGTGATGTATCAGTAAGACTCCTAGGGCATTTCCTAACCTGGATGCAGGAGAAAACCCTGCCCGTCTTTGTATTCGCTACAGCCAACGATATTGGTAACATGCCACCAGAGCTTTTGCGTAGGGGGCGCTTTGATGAAATATTCTTTGTTGACTTCCCCAATTCGAGAGAACGCGAAGCGATTTGGAGGATTCAATTTAGAAAATATAAACAGAATGTCCCTGAGGATGACCTTCAAGATCTTATTCGACTGTCAAAAGGTTTTAGTGGAGCTGAGATAGAGCAATGTCTGGTCGATTCGTTATTCCGTGCTTTCTCTGATAATAAACGTCCTCTTAAAATAGACGACCTGAAAGAAGCAATTGAAAGAATGAAGCCTCTTTCGGGAAGTATGCGTATTGAACTAGACAGAATGAGGGATTCTGCTGAGACTTGTGCTTTACAAGCATCAACCTATGTACCTGAGGAGGTAGATAGATTTGACGTGGGACTTGGCCGAGAAATATCGAGGAGAAAAAGGGAACAGCCCGATCTTGGGAATATAGACTAATAATAAATCAGTAATTTCTTTCTCACAGAGAGGAGTCTTTCACTAGACCCCTCTCTTCTTATATCTACCCCAAGTGTTTTTAACACATATTAATAACACTTGGTCTTAAAATAAAGCAAGTTCATATAGTGTTCAATAAATGGTCTGCTACAATTCGAATTCCGATAGCTATCAATACCAAACCACCGACAAGTTCAGCTCGCCTACCAACTATGCCACCAACTCTTCTGCCTATGATAAAACCAGCTAAAGTAATAAAGAAAGCGACCAAGCCTATAGTAGCACTTGCTAAGTTAATATTTACCTGAGTAAAAGCTAAACTCAAACCTACTGCCAGAGCGTCAATACTTGTCGCTATAGAAAGAGTGATTAACAGTAGACCTCTACTGATATCTATCTTCTGCTTTTCTTTGGTATGAAACGATTCCCAAATCATCTTGCTACCTACAATAAGCAGTAAAGCAAAGGCCAGCCAGTGGTCATAGTCTGAAACTACATCAATAACTGTTTGTCCTAATAACCAACCAGCCCATACCATCAGAGCCTGAAAGAATCCAAAGGAGAAGGCGGTACGTAGTATCTGAGTGCGGGTGACAGATACCATAGCAATGCCGCCACTCACGGAGACTGCGAAACAATCGGCAGATAAACTGAAAGCTATAAAAAGAATGGAGATATAATCAAGATTTTCCACTGCATAAGTATGCCATAGTTATCTATCCGAAATGAAATGTGCCAAGTTAGTGGGGTCAATAATTTATGTTATAAACACCTGGGTTAGTGAGATACAAAAGTTAATTATGGCCACATAATAGTTCTGAGGTGTAATGTTCCTAATGATTTGGTTACCTCCGGGGAGTGAGGTAGTGTGTTCTTATTTATTCGTGATCTCACAGGAATGTGTTCCCTATTTCAGCTAGAGCCCTGTCAATTAAAATCAATTCCTGGGCTAAGAAAGCTGATGTACCTCAGATTCATACTCATTCATTCAGACATAAGTTTGCCACTGATCTTCTACAAAAGGGTGCCAACTTACGTATAGTATAAGAACTCTTTGGGGTATACAAGCCTTGCTGTAACCGAGCGGTATCTGGCTGTCACTGACCAGGATAGGTCGTGGGCAGTAGGGTTGCTTGACGGGTCGAGTCAGTTGTAATAAAGTCCGGGGTGTTTTCAATTTGGTGAATAATAGTTCCTTTTTTCGTAGATCATTCGATGAATAACCATTATAAGCACTCCCGGACACCATATCAGTGATACCTAATACTTGCATAGACATGCGACCTGTTGTAGTCTCAAGATTATGATTCAGATAACCAGTAGTATTGCGATTGACGATACTGAAATCAAAGAAGAGTTTATCCGCTCTTCAGGACCGGGTGGGCAGAATGTAAACAAGGTCGCCACTACCGTCCAGCTTCGCTTTGATGTGGCTAATTCTCCTTCGTTACCTGACGAGGTTCGGGAACGCCTGATTTCATTGGCTCGGAGCCGGACTACCGATGATGGTGTTCTTATTATCAACGCCCGTCGCTTTCGAACTCAAGGAAGAAACCGCCGGGATGCTTTTGAGCGCCTTACGGAACTCATCCGCAGGGCAGCCGAAAAACCAAGGAGACGACACAAGACAAGGCCTACGCTTGCATCGAAAATGCGACGTTTAGAGGATAAGCAGCTCCGGGCAAAGGCGAAAAATTTGAGGCACCGCATTCAGCATCCCGAAGAGTAAGTTTCTTAGCTATCTATGAAATACAATAAACGATGATCTGAGGTAAGTATTTTTCCTTCCAATTATAACAACCTAAAAAGATGATTCGTATATATCGAGAATATTATCCGTAGTCATCCCCCTGGGATGTTCCGTGATCCAGTGTGCAGTCTTGGGAACAGTGCCCGCAATTTGCCCTAATGATCCATATTCAATACCGAAATCACGTAGATGTATATCCATACCAATACTCTCTAGCCAGCGTCGGGTTGAACCTATCGAGTCTTTATTGCCAAAGACTCTTTCGCCCAGTTGCTTGAATCGCTCGGCAGCTACCGGCTTGGTATACTCCATCCATGCCGGCAGAAGAGCTGCTAGACCCTCACCATGAGCCACATCAGAATAGGCAGAGATGGCATGTTCTATACCATGTAAGCTCATACCACCACCGCCGCCGCCCAGCGAAGCGAATGCCGAACAGGCAATCGTGCTGGCCCAGCTTAACTGTGTACGGACATTGATGTTTTTCAGATTATCCCTTATTGAAGGGGTATTAGTGATGACCATTTTCATAGCTGTTTCGCGAATGCCGTCCGCAAGAGGGGATTGGTTGGTGTCCGTTAAATATGGTTCTACCAGATGACAAAAGATATCTACGACTCCTTGGAGTGTTTGATTGAGAGGCAGATGAAGTGTAAGTTCAGGGTCGACTATTGAAACCGCCGGATAGAGACTTTTGTGACTAAGCACCATTTTTTCATGCGTTGCCCAATTGGTAATAACAGCACCGCAATTGCTCTCAGAGCCGGAAGCTGCCACCGTAGGTATTGCTATGATAGGAGGGACGTTGCTCTCTGGTTGAGCTTGATTCTCAATATAATGCCATACAGACTTAGTGCCAGAAGCCGCCATGGCTACCCCTTTGGCGGCATCCATCACACTACCACCACCTAACGCGATTATCAGGTCAAGTCTATTTTCCCTGAAAATTCTCGCGGCTTCATCTATGGTTGTTACCCTAGGATTCGGCTCGACTTTTTCAAATGTTGTTACTGCTAACTTTTCCTTTTCTAAGTCTTTAACAACTCTATTGGTGATACCAAGACGCCGCATGCTATCCCGTCCGGTTATTAGGAGTGGTTTCTTACCCCATTCGCCAGCAATACCAGATAATTGACTCAATCCACCGGCAGTGAAGATAATGCGAGTAGGTATAAAGAACTCATATACCATTTCATCTGCCATAATATCATGTTCCCTGTATTAGGTTAACTTTATTCTAAGAATCACAGAACTTTGACGATCTTTGGTTTATAATAGTTCTAAATTTGGTCGGTTTCTGCGAAGGAGGTTTAGTTTGTTTAAAGTAATAGGCAATTATATACTTGACAAAGGGTTGAACTTGTGCTATCATTCATAGTATGAAGATTATCTGCGTTCATTCTCAACCTTCTTACTGTCCTTTTCGTGGGCGACTTCCTTTAGTTTATCCCGCACCTTTTTGT
>DAOUMG010000037.1:0-2105 GCA_034411935.1 Dehalococcoidaceae bacterium | reverse complement strand
CAGGATTATCTAGTTCTTTCATCAAGAATTCCTACCTTAGTTTTAGAAGTAGAATATAAAGGTAGCATAAGTATTTGAATTATAGCATATAGATTATATTGGATATTAAATAAGACCTTCGTATTATTGCCTGTTGCCTTTTTCCCTAGTATCATTTCTAGTTAAACTAGCAGAGATATTGTAAGCGAAGATATTAAGAAGAGTAAAGATACTATTTTGCAGAGCAATGGATATAATATAACGTATTGTAGATAAAAAGTTGGTCGGGGTGGCCGGATTTGAACCGGCGACCACCTGAACCCCATTCAGGTGCGCTACCAGGCTGCGCTACACCCCGTATTCAGATAGAAATGTTAGCATACATTAGGTGATTAGGACAAGATGTAGTTAGACGCAATGTAGAGGTTATGATAGTATTATAAGCTGGTCTATCAAGCTTATAAATAATTATTAAAAGAAATAATGAAATTATGGCAGTAAGACAGATATACGAGCTAACGGAAGACGTTTTGAGACAGAAGGCGAAGAAGGTTTCAATTATAGATAAGTCGATTCAGAAACTGATAGACGATATGATTGAGACGATGCACCAGTCTAAAGGTGTCGGATTAGCAGCACCGCAAATCGGTATACCTCTTCGTGTGGTCGTCCTTAAAATGCCTGAAGAAGAGGAGCATATAGTACTGATAAATCCGGAGGTGGTAAAGCGTTCCGGGGAGCGCGAGATAGCTGAAGCGTGTCTTAGCGTACCCGGCTATTCGGGGGAGATAAAGAGGGCGGAAAAAGTAACGGTAAAGGGGTTGGATAGAAAAGGCCAGAAAATAAGAATAAAAGCTACCGGACTCATGGCTCAGGCGCTGGAGCACGAACTAGACCATCTGAACGGCACGCTTTATATTGACCATCTTGAGGATGAATCTAAGCTCCACAAAATTGAACCGGAGAAGGAAAGCGAAATCGAAGTAGCGGATAGAAAGAAGAAGAGGCAAAAACGAGTTGACTAATAACAAACAGAGAAAGACGGTAGTACAGTGTGATTTCGACGGCACCATAACGCCGGAAGACATAAGTTTTCAGATACTTGATAAATATTCAAGAGGGGATTGGCGAAACCTGTTTAAACAATACCAGAACGGAAAGATTTCTGTTGGAAAATTCAATACCATGGCTTTCTCTATGGTTAAAGAGAATGAAGAAACCCTGGTTAAGTTTGTCCATGAGAAGGCAGAAGTGCGCTCCGGTTTTATAGAATTAATAAACTTCTTTAAGCAAAATAATTACAGCTTTATCATAGTCAGCAACGGGCTGGATTTCTATATAAAGACCATACTTGGCGACCTGGGTTTGGAGGATATAGAGTTTCATGCCGCACGCACCAGGTTTAGCGGTAATGGCGTCGATGCCCGCTATATAGGTCCTGATGGGAAAGAGTTACTGGTCGGTTTTAAAGAGGCTTATACCAGGCTATTTCTGGAAAATAACCAGAGGCTCATATATATAGGTAACGGGCCTTCTGATATTCCCTCGGCGCTGATGGCTGATTATGCTTTCGCAACCGGTCCGATGCTTGAGATATGTAAACAACGAGGTATAAACTGTATCCCCTTTGACGAGCTAGACGATATAGTCAGAGGACTGAAGTTACTGGATTAATATTATCTGGGACCGAAAATAGCACTGCCGATTCTGACAATATTTGCCCCTTCCTCAAGCGCTACCTTGTAAGAATCGGACATACCCATTGAGAGATAACGCAAAGTCACATTTGGTATTTTGTTTTCTTTAATATCTTCAAATAGTTTTTCGGTAGCCTTAAAGTATGGCCTGAGGTACTCGGCATCTTCGGAGTAGGGGCCCATCGTCATCAGCCCTGAAACTTGAATGTTTTTTAAAGATGAAACAGCCTTTATTAGTTCTTTGGCTTTTTCAGGGAATACACCGGATTTCTGCTCCTCGCGGCCGCTGTTTATCTCTATAAGTATCGGCATTATCTTGCCGATTTGAGCACAGCGTTTGTTAATCTCGCAGGCTATCTCAAGGCTATCTACGGTTTCAATCATATCAAATAGGCCAACGGCTTTCCTGACCTTGTTCTTCTGAAGATG
>DAOUMG010000036.1:0-6204 GCA_034411935.1 Dehalococcoidaceae bacterium | reverse complement strand
GAGGCTTTCCGCACCGGGATGAACGGCATTGCACCGACCGGACTGAAGGTTAAAGAGGGACGGGTCAAGCACTACGGCGATGGCGTGGATGGTAAGGGCGAGGTCGTGGTCGCCGGCTACAAGCGCGCTATGTTCGAGTAGCGCTTTTACCGCTTGATGCCTATCCAAACGAGGGCACTGCCCTTATCGGTTTTACCGCTGTCGCGGTAGCGGTAAAGCTGATGGACCGGATGAGCATCGAGCCTGAAGATTTAGTTTTAGGAGGAGAATATGTTCACAGCACAGCAACTGACCGGGCCGGTAGCACCGGGGCAAATGAGCCCGATGCAGGTCAGTGGTCCGGGCGCCTACTATCCCACACAAACCACTACTGACCCCTTCTCAGGCATGTTCACCAGTATGATGCCGATGATCATGATGATCATGATGTTTGCCATTCTTATGCCCATGATGAAAGGCATGACGGCATCAGCCAAGGACTAACCCCATAAATATATTATTTTTAGAATTTTAGGAGGTAATCAACAATGTATAAGGCACAGCAGATCGCCGGCCAGCAAATTCGACCCCAGCAGTACCAGTACGGCACGATCAGTGGTTATTATCCCCTTCAGACCACCGACCCGATTTCGGGAATGTTCACCAGCATGATGCCGATGATCATGATGATCATGATGATGGCCATTCTTATGCCCATGATGAAGGGCGTCACCGGCTCCAGCAAGTCCTAGTGGAGGTGCAATTACATTAAGGAGGTTAATCCATGAAAAACAAAATTGTTCCACAGCAATATGCAGGACAGCGGCCTCCGAAGGGTTGGGTGCCTCCCCTGGGACAGGAATTAACCCTCCTGGGAGTCTATGATAATGACTCCGGCTACTGGATGGGATTGCCGCTCCAGATTCTGCGGGAAGCGCTGCTGACCGCTGAATCTCTGCACACTGAAGACCGCATTGACGAGCGGGATAAAATCGAGGCCACAGTTCCTAACGCTTCGGCGCAAGATACCGTTAAAACCAAAGAGTTCGAGGTGCCTGCCGGTGAGGTCTGGTATCTCAACCGTCTCAACCTCATAACCGAAGCTGAGATTTCCGGCAATGTCCGCGTCTCCCGATTCCCCAAGGTCGATACAGTGGAAAAGAAGTACCTGGGGACCGACCTGGCAGCCAGCCAGAATGAAGATTATGATCTGGCAAGTCCGGGTCAACTCGGTGCTGATTTGAGGCTCCTCGGGGGCGATAAGCTTACCGTGGTCGCCACTGTAACCGCCGTTGGCGGTACAACCGCCGACCGCAAAGTTACCCTGAATGTTTACGGCCGGAAAGCCAGGAGACTGGTATAGCGGCATAAGGAGGTAATCCTATGCCCTATACCATGACACCACCGGGATATAGGGCTGTCTTAATCGGACAGGCCGTTGCTATCGAGGAACTGGGCACCTTCGCCCCGCTTGAAGAAAGTTCGGCTGAAGGTGCTCTTTTCTTAATGAGGCTCGACTTTACCGAGTCTCCGTCTACGGAAGCGCTGTCTCAGCTTGAACAGGCGTGCTTTGACGCGGGGGTCGAATTGTGGCCGGGTTATAGCCACGTTGTCTTTGCCGATGTAGATCAGCCCACAGTTTATCTAGCCTGGCAAAAAGGATTTGCCTGGCTGCCGATCATTATCGGTCTTCTGGTTACCACCGTTTTGCCGCCCTTGTTGGGTTCGCTGGTTTGGTGGCTTATGCCTGAGTCCTTAAAGAACCTGATCAGCGGTATCGTCAATATGGGAATCATGCTTTTGGTCATGCTTCTTATAAGCAAGCTTATGCCCTCGTTCACCCAGGATAAGGAGAAGGTGAAAAAGGTAAAAAAGGCAGAACCGGAAAAAATAGAGGAGGCGAAGGCATGAGCCAGTACCCCATCGAACAACAAAGTTATTACCCTTACCAGTACCAGGCTTTGCAGTGGCAGGGCGTTGTGGGCACGCTGATGGGTGTGGTCATGCTGATAGCTATGGGCGCCTGGGCTCTATCCCTGGTAAAGAAGGCATTCAAGGGCGAGGAGGTGAAGTTCCCGCTATGACGACACAGGTAAGCGTCATGTCCGGCTCTTTGGGCGACATATTCTGGGACCTGCCGCCGTGGATGACCTACACGCCCGGGTTTGACCTGGGTTGCAGCATTTACGTGGCTAATCCCACCGGTGTGGAAAAGGAATATGCCCTGATGGCCAGGTTGAATCGGGAAAACACCTTGATTAGCGAAGAGGCTTTGCCGGTATTCGGTTACGCCTGGTTCAAGGTTGCTCCCGGCGATTTCGTCAGGCTCCGCGGTGCACTGCGTTTTAACGAAAGCGATGCCGACCTCACGGTGCTCCTTGTAGAGCGCGAGACGGAAGAGGTCACTGACTCTGCGGCTACCCGGTTGGTGGCACCGCAAGGGGCGAGTGCTTTGCCACCGACTTGGCCTGGGTCCACCAGTACCACAGATAGCGGCTTCAACTGGAACTCACTACTGGCCATGATGATGCCGATGATGATGCTGGGGATGGTCGTGGTAGCTGCTAAACCTCAGCAAGAGAAGGTGGAAGCGAAAACCACGGTGGAAATCCAGAAGTTACTGCCGGAAGGGAGGAACCGGTAATGCCTGGAGAGTTTTATGTTGAAAACAAAGCGGAAAAGGTCAGCCTTGAGACAGTAGAGTCCAGTCTCGCTGGTCTTAACACTAAGGCAGATGCCATCAAGGCACGAACCGATAACCTGGCTGGGGAAAACCCCTGGCAGGGAGCCACAACGGCCGACTGGCAAACAGTCGAGGCTAATGTCATCAGCATTGGCGCTGCCGGTATCCGGAATAAGATACATGACCTGACTGTCAGCATTCATAACCTGATAGGTACACAAATCAGGGTAAGACTTTATAAGAAGGTTAACGGCACCGAGCGGAAAGTATATGACCAGTCTTTCGATGCTACTTCTGATCCGCTAGGACTGCCGGTTATCAATGGTACCTGGGCGATTCACGATGTGCTGAGAGTGACCTTGCAGAGCAACAACGCCACGGATAATGGGAAAGCCGTGGATTACGACTACATGCTGGAGGCGATGTAATGAGCCTGCTCGTAATTGCGAAAGGGGTTACTACCCTCTCGCAGATTGAGATAGATGCCGATAAAGACTGGGATACGAAAGAGATCTCAAATATCGGCTCTATTGTAGTCAATATGACGCATGGCGATATCGTTTACTACAACGGCTCAACACTGGTTAGGTTACCCGCTGGCTCTCCAGGTCACAATTTACAATGCCTGGGTCCTGGCAAAAACCCGAGGTGGAGTTAATAACGTGACTTTGCTAATTAAACCGAATGCAGTCTCTAGATTGTCGCAGCTATCCATCGACGCTGATAAAGATTGGGGTGGTAAAGCAATTACTAATCTGAAAGGGTTAGCTGCAAGCATGACCCAGGGAGACCTCTTTTTCCGGGGCCTCGCCTCAATACAGAGGTTACCTCCAGGGGTTGCTGGACAGTTCCTGATAACCAGAGGAGCTGGAGCTAATCCCGAATGGGGAGATTATGCCGGAAGAGTTGAAAGAATTCTCTTTTTGTCAGCCAATATGGCGGGGAAAAGCCTGTCGGCTGTGGCGACCAGTGTTCCTGGAGTTCAATCCCCAATCTCTCTAAACGTCCAAAACCCAGTGCTAATAGTGGCTACCCCCTATGCTGGTCCGTTAGCTTGCGGCGGTGCTGTGTATCATGATGATTCACCTTTAATTGATACCGATGAAACCACACAGGCCAACAATGCCACCGCTAACGATATGCATTTGCTACCAAGTCCAGGAGCAGTGGGTGATGGCTTTTATTTCGGACTCAACAATCCCTTCGATCGTATTGCGGTCAACATCGGAACGGCCGGAGTGGGAACGTGGACAATCACCTGGAAATACTATAACGGAGTAACTTGGACTGCACTGACTATAAAAACCGATGAGACTTCACACTTCAGGACTTCGGGGATGAAAGGCTGTCATTGGGTTAGACCATTAGATTGGGCTGCGACTCTGATTGCCGGAATGAACCTGTATTGGGTTAAGTCCGAAATAACAGCCTACACGAGTATGACCACTCAACCCTTGGGAACTCAGGCATGGTTGGGCAGATATTAAGGCCTGTACGGGAGAAGCAAATGAACAAAATTTATATTGAACCGATGGAGAGTGAAAGAAAGTACCGGGAATTGTCCAGGCTCGGCAGGGAGCTAAGAATTCCGATTACCGAGTGTTTTTTAGAACTTAAGGTGACGATGCCTGACGGAAGGATCGCTCACTATCATAAACAGCGCAGCCATTCCTGGGTAAGAAATGGCTATAACGTTTTAACCTGCATCATGATGGCTATAAATTATAACGATGCCACTTATGGACCCGGTTTGCTGAATCTCAGGGCAACCAATGGAACTATCCAGAAAAGAGCCGGTGCAATTATCTACGGTTATAACGACCCTGACTGGGAAAGCACCGGATGCGGCTACATGGCGGCTGCCGGTAGCTTGAACAACGGAATAGTCGTTGGATCCGGAGTTGCCGCCGAGTCCTTTGAGGATTATGCCTTACAAACCCAGATTGCTCACGGTACCGGCGCTGGGCAGCTTTCCTATGCCCAGTGTGAAGCCCCGGTCAAATCATACGATGCGGGTACTAAAACCTATACCTGTGTCTGGACCAGGTATCTTAACAACAACACCGTAGGGGACGTCACCGTCAATGAAGTCGGCTTGATCATGTCCTGTAATACGAACTATGGGTACAGGGGGATGGTCAGTCGGGACAAACTTGGTGCTTCTGTGGTAGTTGCCAGCGCAGGTCAGTTGAAAGTTAGCTACACATTTTCGGTGGTATTCCCTGCTTAAGAGTGCTTTATAAAGGACGTGAACGAGATGAGATATTCAGTAATCGCGAAAGGAATAACGCCAACCCAGGCAGAGGCGGAGATCCGCAAGCTGGGCATAACCGATTTCAAACCTGCCAGGTTGTTGGGGCAATTCTTCTGCGAACTTAGCGAAGAAAAAGTAAAGGCATTATCAGCCGTTTCGGGCATTGTCTTAAAGCCTGTCAAAGACTATAAAGCCGAGCAGGTACTGAGTGAAGTGGCACCGGTTGAGAGCCTTTCGGATGTATTTTATTTGCTGCGCTCTTATTTTAACCCGCCGCTTACCGGAACCGGACTTACCGTAGCGGTGTTAGACAGCGGTATCAGGAAAACCCATCAGTCTCTAAGAAGCAAAGTCGTCTACGAGGCTAACTTCACGGATTCGCCAACGGCCGATGATGTCTTCGGACACGGGACCCAGGTTGCCTTCATCATTGCCGGGGGGATGCATGCTATAGGTGAGAAAGCCGGCGTTTCTCCCAGTGCTTCCATTATGAATATCAAGGTAATCAATGACGCTGGTATCGGGAGCGATGAGGGTATCGTCATGGGGATTGAACGTGTCTGCGGGTTAGCCGAGCAAGCGAGAAAGAACGGGCTCTGGATAACCGATGATTTATATCCCAACATCATCAACCTCAGTTTGGGAGGTGAGGATGACGGTGATGCCGACAATCCGGTGCGGGCAGCCTGCCGCAAGGCAAGTACGGAATACGGTCTGGACGTTATTGCCGCCGCGGGAAACTCCGGTCCGAAAATGACTACTGTTATGCTCCCAGCCTGCGATCCCGAAGTCATCGCTGTGGGCGCTGTCGAGACCAACGGTGAGCTAGCTATTTGGGAGAAATCATCCCGCGGACCAACTGTACAGGGTGAGACCAAGCCCGACTTCGTTATCTGGGGCACCGACCTTGAAATGGCCAGCCATCAAAAAGACGACGAGTATCTTGTGAAGTCGGGCACCAGTTTTGCCGCTCCGATGCTGTCGGGGCTGGCCGGTCTACTATGGGAGAGTGGCCGGCGGGCTTATGGAGAAGCCTGGGTTTTCAGCTGGCGAGAAGCCAAGAAACTGGCTCCCTATTTTTCGACCAAACCGCAGGATGCCCCGGTCAATAAAGATAACGTCTATGGCTTCGGGCTCCCGGCGATGGGCTCGATGCTGGGACAGGTATCACAAACCGATTCAACGACACAACAGAGCACCGAAGTATTTCCCATGTTCATGATGATGGCTATGATGGCGAGCATGGTAGGAGCGTAAAAGATGGCAGATAGCGAATTAGTAAAATCCC
>DAOUMG010000035.1:0-6024 GCA_034411935.1 Dehalococcoidaceae bacterium | reverse complement strand
AACTGTAATTATTCCGCTTTTAAGACACTTACGCCCTTCGGGTAAAGTAGGCACTATACTTAAATGGGAAGGTATAGTTATTGACCCTATCGGGGCTATACTGGCGGTGCTCGTTTTCGAGGTTATTATAGCCAGTGGTCCCCAGGAAGCGGCCGGACTGGTTATTTCCGACTTGGTCAAAACAGTCTTTTTCGGAGGTATTATAGGATTCCTCGGCGCCAGATTGCTGGTACAACTTTTAAAAAGTTACCTGATTCCCGATTTTTTACATAACGCCGTTACCCTGGCTGCGGCTATCGCAGTCTTTACCCTCTCCAATCTGGCACAGACAGATTCAGGCTTGCTGGCGGTTACGATAATGGGCATCGCTTTAGCCAACCAGAAGGTTGTCAGTGTAAAGCATATTATAGAATTCAAGGAAAACCTGAGGGTGCTGCTGATTGCCGCACTGTTCATATTACTGGCAGCCAATCTTAATACGGATAGCCTGTCGGCGCTTTCCATCGGCTCAAGTATTGCTTTTCTGGTGGTATTATTGCTGGTAGCCAGGCCACTGGCCGTGTTTTTATCGACAACTAAATCCGGATTAAATACCAGGGAGCGACTCTTCCTGGCGGGCATCGCACCCAGGGGCATAGTCGCCGCCGCGGTAGCATCGGTGTTTGCCCTTCGTCTGACGGAAGCCGGCTATCCCCAGGCAGAGCTACTGGTGCCTATCACCTTTATGGTGATTGCCGTTACGGTGGCAGTCTATGGCCTGTCTGCTTCGCCGCTGGCACGACGCTTGAAAATAGCCGAACCTAACCCTAATGGATTTATCATTGTCGGCGGTTACTCTCTGGGACGCCAGCTGGCTATCGCCATTAAGAAAGAGGGTTATGACGTTCAGCTGGTAGATACCAACTGGGCTAATATATCCGCCGCCCGCATGGCTGGCATAGCCACTCTTTATGCTAATGTATTATCGGAATATGCTCTTGACGAACTGGAGTTGGGTGGTAAAGGCCGCCTGCTGGCGCTAACCTCGGACGACGAGTTCAATACCCTGGCGGTAATGCAATTCGTTAATATCTTCGGGCGCGCCGAGGTCTATCAATTATCAGCCGGTTCTCAGGAAGAAGGTGGCAAGGATACCGTGGCCAAGCACCTGCGCGGACGCATCCTGTTCGCTTCGGAAGCTACCTATACCCGACTGACCAACCGCATTGCAAGAGGAGCTATTACTAAAACGACCAGCCTGACGGAGGAATTTGATTATCGGGCATTTCAGGAAAAGTACGGCAAGAAAGCTATCCCCCTGTTTCTTGTTGATTCAAGCAATAAGCTTAGCGTTTTCACCTCGGGCAGTCAGATTGAGCCCAAAACGGGGCAGAAGCTGGTGAGCCTTATCGGTTAGTGTGGTTCAAGGAGGTAATAATGGCTACCTGGAAGGAGTATGTAAAGGGCGATTCGCTAGTCTGGCTACTTGAAGAAGATACAGAGCAGCCCGGGGTGCGCTACTTTGCCCTGCGTGAACTACTGGATTATCCTGTAGAAGCCGATGAGGTTAAGAAAGCACAACAGGCAGTTATGTCAGCCGGCCCGATATTAAAAATCCTTTCGGCGCAGCAGCCGGAGGGATACTGGGTGAAAGCGGGACCAGGCTACGGACCCAAGTATCAAGGGACTATCTGGCAGGTGATATTTCTGGCGCAGCTAGGTGTCGACGGCGCCGATTCAAGAGTAAAAGCCGGCTGCGAGTATGCCATAAAATACAATACCGCCAGGAGTGGTGGTTTCTCGATGGACGGCACTTGCTCGACTTTTATTCATTGTATGGCAGGAAACCTGGCGGCGGCGCTGGTAGACCTGGGTTATCAAGATGATGAAAGGCTTGTTCAGGTGCTACAGTGGCAGGCGCGTCTGGTTACCGGCGAGGGAGTAGCCAAGCTGGGAAGTAAAGGTGAAATCGGACGTTATTACACGGGCACGCCGGGGCCCTTATTCGCCTGTGGTGCCAATGGAGGCAAACCTTGCGCCTGGGGGGCTATCAAGGCAATGATGGCTTTTTCTAAAATGCCGCCCGAAAAGCGTACCAGGCAAATGAAAGAAGCTATAACCGGGGGAGTTGACTTTTTATTGAGCAGAGACCCTTCGGTAGCCGATTATCCTTTTGAGTACGGTAACAGGCCGAGCTCGAGCTGGTTCAAGTTGGGCTACCCTATAGGTTATGTCACCGATGTTCTGCAGAACCTTGAAGTATTGGCGGCGCTGGGGCAGGCACAGGACAGGCGTTTGGAGAAAGCATTTGAGCTTGTACTCGGTAAGCAGGATGAAAAAGGACGCTGGCTTATGGAATACAGTTACAACGGCAAGAGCTGGGCTGATATAGAAGAAAAGGGAAAACCCAGCAAGTGGATTACCCTGCGGGCGTTAAAGGTTCTTAAAGCTGCCTATCCTTAAATCATAGTATTTTTAAACCTTTTCAGGATTCGATTCTTGCTTTCAAGGCATTATAGCCGGCGGCCATAACCTTATCGTGGTTATGGGCTAGAATCGGCTTGATGATAACTCCGGCAAGGTTCATCAGCCAACCTGTGGTGGCCACCTCCCAGAGGAACTTGACCTCGGTAGTATCATCATTTTGCTCTAAGGTACACAAACCGGAACCCTTTAGGCCGCCGTTACTTTCAAGGCGCAATAATCTACCAGTCTTTAATTCGGTTACTCTAAGAGTAAAATTAAGGTTTCCCAGAAGCCCCTTTACGCTGCAATCAATCAGCGTGCCCGTTCTAAGCGTCTTATCAACGCCTCTGATGCGAGCATTGTTAACGCCGGGCCACCAGGCGGGCATATCTTCCAGGTTCTGTATTACCCGCCAGACCTTTGCGGCCGTTGCCTTAAAACTGCCTTGGCTGATAAAATTATAATGCAGCATTACTAATGCTTTTAATATAGCCTGAAAAAAAATAGAGGGCAAGTACCATTTTCTACTTGACATAGCTGTTGCGATAGTTTATTGTATGGCAAAACTAAAACTAATGAAGGGAGGTAGCTTGATGCAAGGTTATTGCATGAAATGCCGGGCCAAGAAAGATATGAAAGACGCCAAGGCGATTACAATGAAGAACGGTCGGCCAGCTACTCAGGGCGTTTGTCCTGCTTGCGGTACCAAGATGTTCAAAATTGGCAAGAGTTAGTAGTCGATATATTACTGATTTCTTAAGTAACAAAGGGGCTGAGGTTTTAAACCCGGCCCCTTTTTCTTTAACTATGCCGGTATTCTAAAATAAACCATTGACAATAGATACTTCTAGGGATACACTTGTCAATACCTATGTCCAGTCAGGGGATGACCATCGGTCAGGCGGCAAAACAGCTGGGTGTTTCCACCCGGACTATCAGGCGTCATATTAAAGCGGGCAAGATAAAAGCTAGTCTGATTAGCGGCCCTTTCGGCGATGAATACCGCATATACGATTTACCACTGGAGCCACAAGGTGACGAAGAACCCATAGACAATACCCCTGGCCAGGCTTTTGTTAAAGATACGGGTAACCTTCTGGATTATATAAAAGAGCTTCAGGAAAAAAATTTAGCACTAGCTGCCCAGTTCGGCGCCGCCAGCGAGCGGATAAGAAATCTGGAGAGTCAGGTAAAATTACTGGCGGCACCTAAACAGCCATGGTGGCGCCGTATCTTACCAAAAAAGACTTGGTAAGCTCAAAGCGGTTCTATTTCAGGCTCGGCCAGTTTTAGAAGTATGCCCAAGAGGGCATAAAATCAAAATCCAGCCCGTTTCTAGCGGCCGGTGTGGTTTTCTATATCAAGAACGGGTAAAGGCATTTCCTGCCTCGTTCTGGCATAGTGCGTAATCCCCACCAGACAGGGCAACCCGATGGCATAGATGATTAAAGCTCCCGGTATGCCGAGCCACCAGCTTATGAAGGGCAGCGGTATGAAAAGAACGGCGCTGGCAAGAATGACATTGCGTGTTCTAATGAGCGCTGCTGCGGCGAAAGCACCGCTTATGAGAATGGGTTGGGTAACCAGTACCAGCAGGATACCGATAGTGGTAGATTCACCACGCCCACCCTTAAAGCTAAGGAAGACTGGCCAGTTATGCCCTAAAACGGCGGCGATGCCGACCAGGAAGATCCATAACTGCGAAAGAGAAGCCGCCTGAGCGATGATTATAACTAACGCACCTTTGGCGGCATCTATAACGCCTACTGAAAAGCCGATTCCAGGACCGAGCTGCTTGAAGGCGTTCTGGGCGCCCATATTGCCGTCGCCTAGTGTGCGAATGTCTCTATTCTTAACCAGGCGCCCGGCGATATAAGCGGTAGGGATTGAACCCAGCAGATAACCTATGGCTATAATTATGTAAGCCATGTAGCTAAGTCCTTAATCAAACGTTTTGAATATCAATCAGCTGGACTTCCGTTTTGCCCCGCGCGCCCCACTCCCGAAAATAATGCAGACACCTAGCATGAAACCGAAGTCGTACCAGTTGCCGTTGTTGTATACCTCGTATAAGTTGACATTATCGCTAAACAGGGAAATGATGAAGGTAATCGGTGAAATAATGCCATGCCACAAGCCCATCCAGAAACCGGCGCTATTTCCGTCGGCGTCGAGAATGTCTATCGTCGGGTTAGTGCCGGCAGCGCAGCCAGCCAGGAGTAGCACGGCCAGGATTGCCATAGATACCAGCAGCAGGCGTTTCTTTGCCATAGTATCCCTCCTTAAAAAATACAGTTCGGCTATCTCGTTAAATTGATTGGTGCCGGGAGTGGGACTCGAACCCACAAGGATTGCTCCGGCGGATTTTAAGTCCGCTGCGTCTGCCAGTTCCGCCACCCCGGCTTTTTTCCAAGAGCATTCTACAGTCTTTAGGAGGGTAGTTCAACCTGAAATGAATAATTCTGGTAAAATAAAACGTAGGAAGTAGTATGAGTAGAAATAGGTCTTTCTCTAAGTATATAACAATGATACTGGGCACCGGGCTTATGGGGCTGGTATTCAGTATCATAGCGGCCCTGATATTAAGTAACCTGCTTAAAGACGGAGGTGCCGGCTTCGGTGCCCTGATAGGCGGCATGCTGGGCTTTGTGGTCGGCTATCCTGTTGGTGTTATGGCAGGCATTCTGGTATTTAAGAAGCTATTTAAGCGAAACGGTTCTCTTCTTCTTGGTTTTATCGGCTGTATCCTGGCCACTGTGCTCACCATAGGCTTGGCCGAGCCTCTTAACCTGAACATTGACCCCAATATGTTGTTCGGCTTTTTCTTCCTGCTGGTGCCGCTAATGGGGACGATTGGTTTTTATTTAAGAGGATAAAAAACTGGAGGCGACGACCGGATTCGAACCGGTGAATAGGGGTTTTGCAGACCCCCGCCTTAACCACTTGGCCACGTCGCCCCCTCGCAAAACCTGCTCTATAAGCAGGCGGCTATACAAGATGGAGCGGAAGACGAGATTCGAACTCGCGACCTTCTCCTTGGCAAGGAGACGTTCTACCACTGAACTACTTCCGCCCGTATGGTGCCGAGAGAGAGATTTGAACTCTCACGAGCTTAACGCTCACTAGCCCCTCAAGCTAGCGTGTCTGCCATTCCACCATCTCGGCTCTGGCAGGAGTGGCAGGATTCGAACCCACGACCGGCGGTTTTGGAGACCGCTGCTCTACCAACTGAGCTACACTCCTTCTTACATCACTAGCGAAGAGTTATAATACTACGCAAGATGGTAATTGTCAAAGCGAAAAAGTGCCTAGCAGATGCGCGGCAGCAGCTCTCCGGAGAGCATGTCCACGATTCGTGAGGTGCCCAGAATTGTCTTCATTGTTACCCTGCCCGGTATACCACTCGTAACCTCGCCGATGATGGCGCTCTCTCCGCCGTACTTGTTCTTTCTCATCGCTGCGAGTATAGCTTCCGCCTCTTCAGACGGCACAATGACTATCATCTTGCCCTCGTTGGCGACGTAGAGCGGGTCAAGCCCCAATATTTCGCAGGCACCACGGACGGCTTCTTTCAATGGT
>DAOUMG010000034.1:0-3485 GCA_034411935.1 Dehalococcoidaceae bacterium | reverse complement strand
CCAGTTTGCTCATTTTGCCTTTGTTTAAACTAAAGTAACCGCAGGCGGCGATGATAGCAGCGTTATCGGTACAGGGTATCAATTCGGGTATCAACACCGGTATGGTCGAAGATTTTTTGAACCTGACGCGAAGCGCCTTGTTGGCGGCAACGCCGCCAGCCAGCATAATCTGCCTCACCCGATGTTCCCTGGCGACCGACAGGGTTTTAGTAACCAGCACGTCTATCACTGCCTGCTGAAAGCTGGCGGCGGCATCATATACTGAGGAAACTTTGCCGCCTTCGACCAACCGTAAGAGGGCTGTTTTAAGACCGCTGAAGCTGAAATCACTGGTGCCTCTGAGCCAGGCGCGGGGCAATGCCAGTGTATCTTTGCCCTCTCCAGCTGCTTTCTCGATAGCCGGACCGCCGGGGTAGCCCAATCCCAATATTCTGGCTGCTTTGTCGAAAGCTTCACCGGCGGCATCATCGCGAGTGCGGCCTAAAACGGTGTATTTGCCGTGGTCTTTCATAAGTACCAGGTCGCTGTGCCCGCCGGAGACTATCAGGCAAATAGCCGGTAGCTCGGGCGTTTCACCTGAAAGCCAGTTGGCGTAGATGTGCCCTTCAAGGTGGTTGATGCCGATTATGGTAAGCCGGCGTGAGAAAGCGAGTGCTTTAGCTGTGTTGACACCTACTAGCAGCGAACCTGCCAGCCCGGGGCCGTTGGTTACGGCGATGGCGTCTATATCATCCAGGCTTGTTTCGGCTCCTTCTAATGCCTGTTCTATCACCGGTATGATTGATAAGAGATGCTGGCGGGAAGCTACCTCGGGGACGACGCCCCCGTATCTTGAGTGGATGTCTATCTGGGAGGAAATTACATTAGAGAGAATTTTAACGCCGTCTTCTACCACGGCGGCGGCGGTTTCGTCGCAGGAGGTCTCGATGCCCAGTATCTTCATAGCAGGGGAATTATAACACAGCAACTATATGGGGCAGAAAGACGCTTTGACAGCTTATCTGGTGCGATGCTATCATTTATATGCGAAGGAGATTTACTAAAAGTTTTTCCCGACGCAGTGAGGTGAGTTTAAATAATGTCTACCGAGGCAGTATATGTGATACTGCTTCTTGTGTGTCTTTTGCTTTCCGCTTTCTTTTCCAGTTCTGAAACAGCATTTATTTCCCTGCAGCGTTTCCGCCTTCAACACCTTCTGGATACCAATGTTAAAGGTGCCAAAAGGGTAGCCCGGCTGGTTGAGCAGCCGGAAAAGCTATTATCTACCGTTTTACTGGGTAATAACCTGGTTAACGTGGCTGCGGCGGCGCTGGCTACCGTACTGGCTGTTTCCGTGTGGGAAGAATACGGGGTACTGGTTGCCACCATAGGTTTAACCATTGTTCTTCTGATATTCTCGGAGACGACCCCCAAGACAATAGCCACACGGCATGCCGAGAGATTATCCTTGTTGTATGCCCGGCCGATACAGATTATAGCCTGGATATTCACACCGCTGGTGGCAGTTATCAGCTGGTTTGCCTCAGGTATATCCAAACTAGTCGGCGGGGAGCCTCTGCATAGTTCGCTGGTCAGCGAGGAAGAAATACGCAGCATGATAACCGCCGGCCATAAAGAAGGTACCGTCGAAAAAGGCGAGGCGGAGATGCTGCATAATATCTTTGAGTTCGGCGACAGGCCGGTAAGCGAAGTAATTATCCCCCGACCTGAGGTAATTGCCGTAGAGAAGGGCACTACCTTAGACGAATTCCTGGCTGTTTATACCAATAATCCGGTGTCGCGGATGCCGGTTTACGAAGAAAATATGGATAACGTGCTGGGGGTAATCTCGGTAAAAGATGTTTTGATGGCGCTGGCCAGGGGTGATATAAAAAAACAAGACCCGGTTGACGAGCTTATCCGCCCGGTTTACTTCACCCCGGAAAACAAGACTATAGGCAAACTGTTTACCGAGATGCGTGACAAGAATTACAGGATGTGCGTCGTCGTCGATGAGTACGGCGGCACCGCCGGAGTTGTCAGCCTTAGCCGCCTAATGGAGGAGATCGTCGGGCCGGTTGGTGACGAACTTGCCGAGGCTGAAAAAGACTACGAACCTATTAACGAACATACTTTCCAGATAGACGGCGGCATGCGCATAGAAGATGCTAACCAGGAGATGGAGCTAGAACTACCGCAGGGTGATTACGAGACGGTAGCCGGCTTTATCCTACATCTTCTGGGCTATATCCCCAAGCAGGGTAAGCAGGTTCGCTATAAAAACCTGAAGCTGGTGATAACCAGGATGCGGGGACGGAAGATAGACGAAGTATTGCTAACCAAGGAAAAGCAGTCCGGGGAAAAGGGTGCAGCGGTTAAGGATTAGGTTCAGCCGCCGGCGGGAGCTTAAGTTTATCTCCCATCTGGATATGGTCAGGTTGTGGTGCCGGGCTTTCCATCGTGCCGAAATCAATCTGGCTTACTCGGAAGGCTTCAAGCCGCACCCGCGCATCTCCCTGGCCGCCCCGATGGCGCTGGGTATAACCGGAGACGGAGAATTGATGGATATTTACCTAAAGAAACCGGTATCGCCCCACTTTTTAATAAAAGCTATTAATCAAAAGCTGCCGCCTGGAATAGAGATAAGTCAGGCATTACAGGTATCACCCAGCGAACCTTCGCTGCAGTCTACGGTTAGCCAGGCGGAATACAGAGTGGAGCTGGCGACCGAAAAAGAGGAGACTGAAATCCAGTCCGCCATTGTGGCTCTTCTTTCAAAAGGAAGCCTGCCCTGGCAGCATCAGCGGGATACGGGCATTCGCAGGTATGATTTGAGGCCTCTTATTGACGATATCTGGCTTGAGGAATACATAAAAAACAATTGTATAATCGGTATGATACTGCGCTGCGACAGCGACGGCTCAGGACGGCCGGAACAGGTGGTAAAGGCGCTGGGTTTTAATGAGAGCCTAAATTCAATTCATCGGGTAAAACTGATTCTTAAGGCGAGTTAAGCACTTGGTAAAAGGAACTAGTGGGAAAGAAGCCTTGGAAGAATCCGGACTGGATGAAGGCAGGCAGCAGCAGGCCAGCCGTTACGCTGCCATAAGACGGCGCATGGCCCTGGTTGAGTTCGCCGTAGTCGGTATCTTGCTGTTACTGCTTGTTGTCGGCAACCTTTCAACCAGGCTGGCAGAATGGCTTGATATGCCGGTGGTGCTTGAAGCGGTGGTCTATTTCAGCCTGCTTATAGTTGCTTATTATTTTCTGGTAACGCCGATTAATTACTACAAGAACTTTATATTACAAAAGCGCTACGGCCTTTTAAATCAGAATGTGTCGGGCTGGCTAAAGGATTGGCTGAAAGTACCGTTACTGACCCTCGTGCTGGGTGGTGCCATCGTAGCCGCGTTATACTGGTTCATTACTAGTTGGCAGGATATCTGGTGGCTGCTGGCGGCGGCACTTTTAATCCTGGTAAGCCTGGTACTTTCCGTGCTGGCGCC
>DAOUMG010000033.1:0-5085 GCA_034411935.1 Dehalococcoidaceae bacterium | reverse complement strand
AGCCTGGTTCAAAACAGGAATACGGCCATGCAATACTCCATATAAGCCAGGTCGATTCACCCCTGCTGACCGACCTGCCGGAATCATAGCCCGTATGGATGAGCCATGCCGATAGGATAGAACAGCCACCACCTGGATTCAGTACCCTCGCTTATACCGACAATACACCAGTAGCTGTAATGGGCAGGGATAATACTATATTCGGGCTCCAGTTCCACCCCGAGGTCGCTCATACGCCCTACGGCAAGAATATTTTAAAGAACTTCGTCTTCAATATTTGCGGCTGTCAGGGCAACTGGACAATGGGCAACTTCATCCACGATAGCATAGAACAGATTCGCAAACAGGTAGGCAAAGGTAAGGTAATCAATGCTCTTTCAGGCGGGGTCGACTCTTCGGTAGTGGCTACTCTCATCCATAAAGCCATCGGCAACCAGCTTACCTGTATCTTCGTCAATAATGGATTGCTTCGCCGTGAAGAAGCCGAAAGAACTCTAAAAGTATTTCGACAGAACCTTGGAATGAATATAACCTATGTGGAAGCCAGCCGGCGTTTCCTTAAAGGCCTTGAGGGTGTAACCGACCCCGAAAAGAAGCGCAAGATTATCGGCGGCGAGTTCATCAAGGTCTTCGAGGAAGAAGCTAAAAAGCTGGGTAAGGTAGATTTTCTGGCACAGGGCACTCTTTACCCCGATGTTATTGAAAGCGTTTCATCTGTCAGCAATGCTTCATCTAAAATAAAGACGCACCATAACGTCGGCGGACTTCCCAAGAAAATGACCTTAAAGCTTCTGGAGCCTTTAAGGTATCTTTTTAAGGACGAGGTGCGTCAGGTAGGTTTGGAACTCGGATTACCCGAAGAAATGGTCTGGCGTCAGCCCTTCCCCGGTCCCGGCCTGGCTATCCGTACCATCGGCGAAGTAACTAATGAAAAGCTTGAAATCTTAAGAGGTGCCGACTGGGTGGTTATGGACGAGATAAAGAAAGCAAATCTTTATCGCCAGCTGTGGCAGAGCTTCGCTATACTCACAGATGTCAAATCGGTGGGGGTTATGGGCGACTACCGCACCTACGGTTATCTTATCGCCGTCCGCGCCGTTACCAGCCAGGACGCCATGACCGCCGATTGGGCCCGGTTACCCTACGACTTGTTATCTAAAATTGCCAACCGCATAGTAAACGAAGTAAAGGGAGTTAACCGGGTGGTTTATGACATCACTTCCAAGCCACCGGGAACTATTGAGTGGGAGTAATATATAATGAAGGTTCTGATCATCGGCGGCGGTGGTAGAGAGCATACAATCGCCTGGAAGCTTTCACAGAGTCCTAAAGTAAAACATCTTTTCACCGCCCCCGGTAACGCCGGCACCTCCCTGCTTGGTCAAAATCTGGATATTAGCGCCAGCGATATAGATTCGCTCCTTCAGGCGGCCAAGGATAATGAAATTGACTTAACCATTGTCGGTCCCGAGGCGCCTCTGTCAGACGGCATCGTTGACAAGTTTCAATCAAACGGCCTGGCTGTTTTCGGTCCCACCAGGTCGGCTGCCCGCATTGAATCCAGCAAAGTATTTGCCAGAGAACTAATGGAGGAATACAGCATTCCCTGTGCCCGCGGCAGAAGCTTCTCATCTTATACCGAAGCCAAAGAGTATCTCAAGCTACAGACGCCTCCCATAGTTATCAAGGCAGACGGCCTGGCCGCCGGTAAGGGCGTTTTCGTGGTAGACTCTATCTTCCACGCCCTTAAGGCGCTTGATAAAATTATGGTTGAAAATTCCTTCGGCGAAGCCGGTAACCAGGTTATTATAGAAGAATGCCTCATGGGTAAGGAAATGAGCTTTTTCGCTTTCTGCGACGGGAGTAATATCGCCCCGATGTTGCCCGCCTGCGATTACAAGAGAATATTCGACGACGATAAAGGACCCAATACAGGCGGTATGGGCAGCTATAGTCCGCCGCCCTTCTATACACAGGAGTTATTTCATAAAATAATGGATACTATTATAAAACCTGTGGTTAAAGCCCTTTCTAATAGTGGAATTACCTATAAAGGCGTTCTCTATGCCGGGCTTATGATAACCGCCGGCGGTCCCAGGGTACTTGAATTCAATGCCCGCTTCGGCGACCCGGAAACCCAGGTGGTGCTGCCCTTGCTTAATTCAGACCTGATTGATATTATTCTTGGCGTGGTTAACGGCAACCTTAACGATGTGAAAATAGAGTGGCTAGATGATGCCTGCGTCGGTGTAGTTATAGCTTCCTGCGGCTATCCCGGCAGCTACCAGAAAGGCCTTCCCATAATCGGACTGAACAAACTTGACAGCGGCGTTACCGTATTCCATGCCGGTACCAACCTTAATCCTGATACCGGACAGGTAGTCACCAGCGGCGGCCGGGTACTGACAGTGGTCGCCAAAGGGAATAACCTGGAAGACGCCCGCAACCGTGTCTATTCCACTATTCCGCATATTTTCTTTGAGGGCTGCCATTACCGCAGAGATATCGCCTTTTTTAAGGAGAGCTAGCTATGGCTAAAGTAGCTGTCGTCATGGGTTCCGAATCCGATACAGAGCTGGTCAATCTCTGTCTTAAAGTACTCACCGATATGGGCATTGATTACGATACCTTTACTATTTCTGCCCATCGTCATCCGGTTAAAATCAGGGAATTCGGTAACTCCGCCATAAAAAAGGGCTATGAAGTAATCATCGCCGCTGCCGGTGGCGCCGCCCATCTTCCAGGCGTTATCGCCAGTCTGACTACCCTGCCTGTAATCGGTGTTCCCCTGCCCACCAGCGAGCTTAAAGGCATAGATGCCTTCTGCTCAATAGCCCAGATGCCGGCCGGAATCCCGGTGGCTACCGTAGCCATCGGCGCTGCCGGTGCTAAAAACGCCGCCTACCTGGCCGCCGAAATACTGGGGCTTAAATATAGTAATATCCGTGATAACTATCAGAAGTACCGTCAGCAACTACAGGGAGAAGTTAATAATGATTAAGCGTTACAGCCGCCCCCAGATGGAATTAATCTGGTCCGATGAGAATAAATTTTCCAAGTGGCTTGATGTTGAAATCGCCGCCTGCGAAGCTTGGTCCAAGCTGGGAGTGATTTCAAAAGGAGACCTGAATAAGATAAAACTGGCACGTTTCAGCCTTAAACGAATGAACGAGATACTTAAGGAAACCCACCACGATGTTACCGCTTTCCTGGGTTCGGTAGCCGAAAGCCTGGGCAAGGAATCGCGTTTCATCCATCTCGGTATGACATCTTCCGATGTTATGGATACCGCCTTAAGCCTGCAGCTCGTCGAAGCCTCCAGACTTCTTAATCATGATATCAAAGAGCTCATCTCGGCGCTGGGCGAAAGAGCGCTTGAACACAAATATACAGTTATGGCCGGCCGCAGCCACGGTATCCATGCCGAACCTATATCATTCGGCTTGAAACTGGCGCTCTGGATGGAAGAAATGCGCCGTAATAAAAACCGCTTATCCGAGGCGTCCAAGATGGTGGCTTTCGGTAAGATATCAGGCGCCGTCGGCACCTATGCTACCCTTTCCCCGGAAGTAGAAGAACTGGCCTGCGCTAAACTTGGTTTAACACCGGCGCCTATTTCAAACCAGATACTCCAGAGAGACCGCCACGCCCAGTTTGTAACCACCATAGCTATTATCGCCAGCTCCTTAGAAAAAATCGCCACCGAGATACGGGCGCTACAGAAAAGCGAGGTCCGCGAAGTTGAAGAGCCATTCCAACCGGGGCAGACAGGCTCTTCATCCATGCCCCACAAAAGAAACCCAGAGCTCTGCGAACGCATCTGTGGCCTGAGCAGGCTTATTCGTGGCTATGCACTTACTTCAATGGAGAATATAACCCTGTGGCACGAGCGCGATATCAGCCACTCTTCTACAGAGCGCATCACTATACCGGATTCCTGTCTGCTACTTGATTATTGCCTTGGTATCCTAACAGCTGTTATCAAGGGCCTTAGAGTCTATCCCAAGAACATGAAGAAAAACCTGGACGTCACCAAAGGTCTTATCTATTCCCAGAGGGTTCTGCTGGCGTTGATAGATAAAGGACTAAGCCGACAGGACGCCTACAAAATAGTCCAGCGAAATGCTATGAAGTCCTGGGAAGGCAACAAGCGATTTCTTACCCTGCTTAAAGCCGATAGCGAGTTCACTTCTATTATCCCGCCCGAAGAACTTAAAGGTTTGTTCAATTACCGCTACTATCTGCGTTATGTTGATGTCATTTTCAAGCGTCTTGGCATTACCAGCGCCCAGTGGAATAAAAAAAGACCGATTCATATTGACGATGCCGGATTAACTCCCAGGTCTATATAACTTTTCTGTAAAATGAATAGCAATTCATTAATAATCATTGATGCCAAACTTCCCCTGCCTCTTTTTATAAGCGGTAAGGTACGTAATATCTACGACCTGGGCGATAACCTGCTTATCGTAGCTTCCGATCGTATCTCGGCCTTCGACGTTGTTTTACCCTGTGGTATCCCCGGTAAGGGGCAAGTTTTAAATCTGCTTTCCGCCTTCTGGTTCGCCAGGACAGCCGATATAATAGCTAATCACTTTATTGAGGTTATCGACGATGTCCGTTGTCTTGACCATTACCTGCCCGAAGAAAAGCGTTTCGACTATCCCGAGTGGCTAAAGAAACGTTCTATGGTGGTTAAAAAAGTGAAGAAAATCCCCGTTGAATGTGTCGTTCGGTGCTATATTTCGGGTTCCGCCTGGGTGGAGTACCGTCAACAAGGCACTGTCAACGGTATGCCGATGCCCAGAGGCTTGAAACAGAGCCAGGAGCTAGCCGAACCTATTTTCACGCCTACCACCAAAGGCGAGGGTGAGCACGACCTGCCGATGTCTATGGAAAAGGTTAGCGCTATAACGGGTAAAAAAACAGCCGAAGAGCTTAAGGAAAAGAGCATTGCTATTTATAACTACGCCCGTAAATACGCTTTTAACAGGGGTATCATAATCGCCGATACCAAGTTCGAGTTCGGGCTTGATGGAGATAAACTGATTCTGATAGACGAAGCGCTTACCCCGGATTCCAGCC
>DAOUMG010000032.1:0-14314 GCA_034411935.1 Dehalococcoidaceae bacterium | reverse complement strand
GCCGGAGATAATAATAATAAGGATTGCCAGCGCTCCCAGAAAACCGGAAGCTAAGGCGATTGGTTTGCGGCCTATTCTGTCCGAGAGGCGTCCCGCAGGATAAACTACTATCAGCATACCGATGACGGCGATGATGGTGAAGTTAGCCGCCGCCTTGGCGGGGTCTTCCACGCCGATAGAGTCCCTTAAAAAGTAAAGTGAAAACTGCTGCAGGGTGGCGAATGCCATAAAAATCATCAGGCGCGAGGCTAGAAACCACATGAAGGGGCGGTCTTTCTTCAAATCCAGCTTGAAGGTGCTGGTTAGAGTTTTAAAAAGAGGCGCCTTAACGCCGGCGGCGGCAGGTTTCTCTTTGACGGTAAGCAGTATGGCTATGGTAGCCACGACTACGATTACCATAACGATACCCAGCGATAGCCACAGCCAGGAGGCGCCTTCGCCGGCTTCGTAGTGGCTCATCAGTTGGCTTATGAGAAGTATTGCCGCTGCCCCGCCGACTATTTCCAGCAAAGTCTTTACCCCCGAAGCCAGCCCCCTCTTGCCGTCGGGTACCATTTCGGGGATGAAACCCTGGAAAGGCCCCTGGGCGGTATTGGTGCTTATTTGGAGCAGGCAGTAGATTAAGAATATGGCGGCGAAGTTGCCGAACAGGCCGATGCCGGGCAGAAAAAGAGTGGCCGCGGCGGCACCGACCAAAATATAAGGCCGACGCCTTCCCCGTCGGAAGCCGGAGCGGTCGCTGATGGCGCCGGCTATCGGTTGGACGAACATCGCCAGTAAAAGACCGGTGAAGGTGATGATACCCAGGGCGGTGTTCTTATCTGCTTCACCGACGAAGTCGAGCAGTCTTATGGGCAGAATCAGGGTATGAAGGCTCTGCCATAGCGCGGCGAAGGCGAAGCCCAGGATGGTGATTTTTATATAGTCCCAGCCACCGAAACCACCTGCTTTTGTGCTGCCGCCATCTATCTGTTTAACCATATTATCGCCTGATAGAATAGCAGAGGCGCTGCTCCCAGACAAATTAGGGAGCCCTTCGGGTTTCCTGCAGGATATCGGGGTGTTATATAATCATACATGAAGATTATGGAAAGGTATCCTCTGGTAGAACAACTAGATATATCTCTTGGAGCGGAGCAGTGCTTCGAGCTTTTTAAGGAACGCCCCCACTGTTTTTTCCTGGATAGCGGAATGGATCCTGTAAGGCTGGGTCGCTATTCCTTTATGGGTAGCGAACCTTTCCTCATACTTAAAAGCCGTGGCGATGAAGTAACTCTTGAATACACAGGTGAGACTACCGAAACTATGAAAGGTAATCCCTTTGATGTAGCAGGTAAGCTGCTTGAAACTTACCGCCTTGAATACGATAAAAAAGAGGTTCCTTTTATCAGTGGGGTAGTAGGCTACCTTGGTTACGACCTTTGCCATTTCATAGAGAAGCTGCCGAAAACTACAGTTGACGATTTAAAACTGCCCGAATGCTACCTGGCTTTTTACGATGCCGTAGTAGCCTTTGATAACCTGAAAGATAAAGTATACCTGGTATCAAGCGGTTTCCCTGAGCTTGAGGAACGGGCCAGAATAAAAAGAGCCAGTGAAAGGCTTGAACGTTTGAAGGAACTGGTAAAAAAAGGGCAATCAGAAGTGAAAACAGATAATATACTTCCCCGCCAGAGCATTACCCTGAAATCAAATTTCAGTAGGAGCGGTTATCTTAAAGCCGTGGAAAGGGCGCGGGAGTACATTCTGGCAGGCGATATTTTCCAGGTGAATTTATCGCAGCGCTTCGAAGCCGAGCTGCCGGTAACGCCGTATGAATTCTATAGGAAGCTGCGCCGGGTCAATCCAGCGCCCTTTGCCGCTTATTTAAGTTTTGGTGATGCGATTATAGCCAGTAGCTCTCCGGAGAGATTTTTAGAAGTTACCGGCAACAGAGTACAGACCCGCCCGGTTAAAGGTACACGCCGTCGAGGAGAAACCAGGGCTAAAGATGAAGCGCTGGCTGCCGAACTTATAGCCAGCCCTAAAGACAGGGCTGAGAATATAATGATAGTTGACCTTGAGCGTAACGACCTGGGGCGCGTCTGCCGCTACGGCTCGGTAAAGGTTACCGAGCTGGCAGCCCTGGAAAAATATGCCTCCGTTTTTCACCTCACCTCTACGGTGGAGGGTGAGCTTAGGGCGGGTGAAGATTGTATTAGCCTGCTTAAAGCCACCTTCCCCGGCGGCTCGATAACCGGGGCGCCCAAGGTACGGGCTATGGAGATAATAGACGAGCTGGAGCCGACTAAAAGAAGCGTCTATACAGGCGCCATTGGCTATCTTGGTTTTGATGGCGATATGGATTTGAGTATTGTTATCCGCACCTGTATTATAAAAGACGGGCGGATATATTTTCAGGTGGGCGGCGGCATCGTCTATGATTCGCAACCCCAGGCCGAATACCAGGAGACACTGGATAAGGCAAAGTCTCTGGTCGAGGCGCTTAGGCTGGCGGCTAATGTTAACTTAGAGGTCAATCCTTGATTTTAGTGATAGATAACTACGATTCATTTGCTTATAACCTTACCCAGTACCTGGGCGAGCTCGGACGGCAGCCGGTCGTTTTTCGCAACGATAAGATAACCATTGGACAGATTGAGGCGATAGCGCCCAGCCATATCGTCATCTCGCCGGGGCCCTGCACCCCGCTTGAGGCCGGCATTTCCAACGATATAATCCGCCATTTTAAGGGCCTTATACCTATACTTGGAGTCTGCCTGGGTCACCAGTGTATCGGCTATGTCTACGGCGGTACGGTAGAAAGAGCCAGGGTGCCGGTCCACGGCAAGCAATCATCTATAACTCATGATGGTAAGACAATCTTTAAGGGTCTGCCCAGTCCCCTGAAAGGAGGGCGTTACCACTCGCTGGTGGTGGCTATTGAAGGATTACCCCCTTCGCTTACAGTTTCGGCCAGGACGGAGGAAGGCGAAATTATGGCAGTCAGGGACGAGCGTCAAATGGTGGAGGGAATCCAGTTTCACCCCGAATCCATCCTGACGGAAAGCGGCCATGCTATACTAGAGAACTTCCTTGACTACTACACCGCTGGCAGTAAAAGGAGGTAGCGTGGTGACGGAAGAAGTCGTCTATTTAAACGGCAGGCTGGTACCCCGTTCAAAGGCTTGTATTTCACCATATGATCAGGGTTTTTTATATGGCTACGGGTTATTTGAGACGATGCGGGCTTATAGTGGCAGTATTTTTCTCATTAATCGGCACCTTGAACGCCTGATTAAAGCAGCGGCGCAGCTTGAGTTTGATACTGTTCTTACAACCGACGAGCTTGAAAATGCCTGTAAAGAAACTCTGGCTGCTAATAAATTAGAAGATGCCAGAGTACGCCTGACAATGTCAAAAGGTGAAGCCGGTTCGGAGGCTACCATACTGGTAACGGCGTTAAAATACCAGCCGCCGCCAACTGGGAAATACACCGGCGGCTACAAGGCGTCGCTGGCTACCTTCCAGCGCCGCTCTGATTCGCTTTTAATTAATATGAAGGCGACCAGTTATATGGCAAATATCATCGCCAGAGAGCAGGCAGAAGCTACCGGTTCGGATGAAGCGCTTTTCTTAAACGAAAAGGGGCATCTCACCGAGGGTGCCGTCAGCAACCTGTTTCTGGTTACTCCTTCTTTAAATCTGGTGACGCCGCCGGTTGAAAGCGGCCTGCTGCCCGGTATAACCAGGAAGTTCGTCATGGAGCTGGCGAGATTACAAAATATCAAGGTAACAGAAGCCGATGTCAGCCTGGATGAACTGAGGTACTTCAGAGAAGCCTTCCTGACTAACTCCCTGTTTGAGATTATGCCACTGGTCGCTCTGGAGGGACGGCGGGGTAGCGATAGGATAACCATAGGCAGCGGCAAGCCGGGGCAACTGACTAAACAGCTGATGGCTGCCTACAAAGAGGCGGTCAGGCGGGAGACAACCAGCGAAGCGGGCGGTTAGCCCTCATGGAAAGACGGGTGGTGCCGTAAGGCCGGCGGTTTCAGGGAGACCCAGCATCAGGTTCATATTCTGGACGGCCTGGCCGGCGGCTCCCTTTACCAGATTATCTATAGCGCTGATAATCACCAGCCGTCCGGTGGCGGTGTCTATGGTCGGGTGAATCAGGCACATATTAGAGCCCCAGGTATGCTTGGTGTGCGGCGGCTCGGGTACTATCTTTATAAAGGGCTCGTCTTTATAGAAATCCTTATATAGCGAAATAAGTTCCGCCTGTCCGGTGATATCTTCTTTACCCCCGGCTAGTTTAGCATAGCAGGTGGTTAAAATGCCGCGGCTCATCGGCACCAGGTGGGGTACGAAGGTTACCAAAGCCCGGCTATTACCGATGCTGTTAAGCTCCTGGACTATTTCCGGCAGGTGGCGATGTCCTTCCAGGGCATAGGCGGCGGTGTCTTCGTCGGCTTCCGAGTAAAGATTGGACGTTTTAAGACTTCGGCCGGCGCCTGAGATGCCGGATTTGCTATCGATAATAATATCGCCGTCTGTCAAGCCTTCTTTAGCCAGCGGCGCCAGCGCCAGAATAGCCCCGGTGGGATAACAACCGGGGTTGGCAACCAGTCTGGTAGAGGTGTTTATCTTCTGCCTGTTGAGCTCGGTCAGGCCGTAGATGGCTTCCTTGAGTAGCTCGGGTGACGGATGGCTGAAGCCGTACCAGCAGGGGTAAGCGCCAGGGTCTTTCAACCTGAAATCGGCGCTGATATCAACTACCCTGACGCCCTGCTCTAGCTGAGCCATTACTTGCTGGGCGCTTTCTTTATGGGGCATCGCCGAGAAAGCCAGCCCGACCTCGTCCAACTCGGGTTTGATGGTTAAATCCAGCCCGGCCAGGTGGGGAAAAATCTCGTCCAGCTTCTTGCCGGCGGCACTGCGCCCGGTAACCGAGGTAAGCTCTACCCCGGGGTGGTTTTTAAGTAGCCGTGCCAGCTCGGCGCCGACATAGCCGGTTACATTTATTATACCGACTTTTACTTTAGCCATTTGTTAGTACCTTTTGAGCCGGATTAGAGTATATCATAAGCTAAAGGTAAAGGCACGGGATTTATACACTTAAAAGTTAGAGCCTAATCTCTTGGAACACTCCGCCGGCGCAGGCTGTTAAGGATATACTGGATTTCAAGAGTAGTCAGGCCTAGGCGGTGCAGGGTGTGCCTCATTATCTCCAGGCTGGTTTCGAACTCGGGCAGCACCAGCTCGGAAACGCCGATTCCCTTCAAGACCTCGGCGTCTGTATCGCGGTGGACGCGGGCTATGATGTCAAGACGGGGATTTATCTTTAGGGCGTTCTGGACGGTAAATTTGACCTCGGCAAAGCTGGGAAAGGTACATACCATCACCCGTGCTTTGTCCAGGTGGGCATGTGCCAGTATCTCGGCATTGGTGGCATCGCCGTAGATGCAGGGTATTTTTTCACGTCGGAGGCGGGAGATTATCACCGGGTCAATCTCGATTACCAAGTAAGACAACCTCTTTCTATCCAGCACCTTGGTCAGGGCAGAGCCTACCCGCCCGTGGCCGCAGATAACGGCGTGGCCTGATAAGAGCAGCCTGTCGGAGTGCCAGCCGGGTTCCGGGTGGGAAGCGATGAAGTGACCAAACCGTTTCCACTGGCTTATATTGCGATACAGGAAACCGGCGGTATTCATCGCCAGCGGCGTCAACATCATGGTAATAACGGCGCCGACCAGAACGATTGAGTAGATATCCTGGGCGATGATGCCTTCGTCCAGCCCCATCTCGGCCAGCACAAAGCTGAATTCACCAATCTGGAAGAGCCCCAGGCCGGCCAGCAGGGCGGCCTTTAATCCGTAGCCGAAGAACCAGGTGATAGCCGAGCCTATGGTGAATTTGACCAGGATTATAAATACTACCACCAGGGTTACGATGGTAATGTTTTCCCAGGCGAAAGCGATGTCTGCCAGCATACCCAGTGAAATAAAGAAGACGGCGCCGAAGATGTCCCGCAAAGGCAATATATCTGCGAATGCCTGGCGAGCGAAGATTGACTGGCCGATGAAAAGCCCGGCGATAAAGGCGCCGACAGCCGCCGAAATGCCGAAGAAAACCGCTCCGATGGCGGCGCCCAGCGAAAGAAGGATGACGGAGAGCAGAAAAAGCTCGCGTGAGCGAACCCCGGCTACCCGCCCCAGCAGGCGGGGGATTACCCATAACCCCAGCACCAGCATCAGGCCGATGAACAGCAGGGCTTTCAGTACGGCTATGCCCAGCTCGGGCCAGATACCGGAACCGTCGCCACCCAGCGCCGGCAGGATAATCATCAGGGGTACCAGGCTTAAGTCCTGCACCAGCAAAATGCCTATCATTACCCGCCCGTGGGAGGCGTCCAGTTCGCCCCGCTCCATTAGTACCTTGAGGACTATCATGGTGCTAGACAGGGCAATCAGGAAGCCGAAAAAGATAGCCTCGGCCGTCTGCCAGCCGAGTAGCTTGCCCAGAGCGAGGCCGGCCGCCGCGGTGAGCAGTATCTGGATGGTGCCGCCTATAAGGGCTATACGCCCCATTTTCTTAAGTTCGTCCAGGGAGAACTCAAGGCCCAGGGTAAAAAGGAGCAGTACCACACCTACGGTGGCTATCGTCTGGATGGTGTCCAGCTCGCTGATTAGACCGAAACCATGCGGGCCGACTACTATGCCGGCAGCCAGATAGCCCAGGATAATCGGCAGCTTAAGACGGCGCGCCAGCAGCCCGCCCAGTATGGCGGCTACCAGTATGATAATCAGGTCGAGCCCGAAGCCCAACTCATCCATGCCCGCTCCTTATAAGCAGTCGGAAGCTGATTTTTAGCTATTCTAGCACATAATAACAACATGGTTCTGATGCATTTTGATTGATACTCCTTTTTCTTGATATAATTAATAAGGCTATTGGCGGGGGCAGTATCTAAGGTTTTCTGTATGGAGTGTTCTGCTCCGAAAAAGGAAACAGATATGCCTGATACTAAGCGCCAAATAGTAAAACTAACACGCTTGGTTCTGTTTATAAGCGTAGTACAGACCTTACTTGAGGCACTAAGTTTAGCTTTAGTGTGGCTCAAATAACCTGCTACCACTAGTTTGATACTACCCCCGTTAATAGTCTTATAACCTCCTTTTTAGCGATTAATCCTAATTTCCTTTTGTTTAGGTTTCGGGCTTATCTTACTTTTGGGTATCTTGTGTCTGCGTTTTCTAGTCGGCTTGACCTTTGACATTATAACTTGTTTAGGTACGGCAACCTTGTATGCCTCTGGCTTGCCTATTATCCCTTTTTGGCTTTGAACTACATCTGCCCAGTTCTGGAATTGTGCCGTTATACCTGCCGCCTGTGCTGGTGTCCTGTCATTAAGGCTTTCATGCGGTCTGAAAAAGTTATAGTGTGTCAACCAACCCTCTATAATTGTCAAAGCAGATGGCACTTGTTTAAAACCCCTCAACACCTTAATCCTGTCTTTTAACGTGCCGTGCCAGCGTTCTATGATATTAGTATTTATCTCTGCCGTTAATCCTTTTGTCTTAACGTGCTTAGTCTCTGAACCAAAGGCTAATTCTATACCATCTTCATAACTGCTCATTGAGTCCGTTCTAATCGTCTTGGGTGGTTTACCCGCCCTCTGAGCCGCCTTCTCTACTAGAACCCTGACATCATCAATAGACCTTGTGGGTGTTAATCTTGTGGCTAGTAAAAACCTTGTTTTTGTATCAATAATGTCAAATAGCCAATATCTATCACCGCCGATAAACAGGTTAGTCTCATCGGCAACCCAAGTATCGCCCACTTCTGGCGTATGATTATAAGCCTCATCAATAGCTATCTTAGCCATCTTTTGAACCCATCGGTATATGGTAGCCCTGTTAGGCGCATAGCCGTATTGTTGCTTGAAATGGTTGGTTATCTGGCGTTCAGACATACCCCTGAAGTACATAGACAGCGCATTGGCTACCATATCAACCGGGTGTTTCATCTTAGGCAAGGCTTTATTGTCTACAAAGGCTCTACCGCAATTCCTGCATAGCCACCTTTGAGTACCATACCAACTGCCGTTTTTAACAATGTCTGTTGAAGCGCAGAACTTGCACTCTGTTAATTTAACATCGGCAGAACCTTGAAGTATCTTACCCATAAGCCGCCTCAAAGCACTTAGTATTGCGCTTTTCATCTTTTACCCCTTTGATATTGATACCAAAGGTTATAAGATGATTAATGTTTTGGCAAATTGTTATTGACAACACTCTAACCCACTCATATAATCGGCATATGCCAATACCTAAGCGTTGGACACTATACACCCGCCCTAATGTTGAAAAATTGCCCAAAGACCTATGTGGAGCATACGAAATTGCCAACAAATACAAAAAGGTAATTGATAGGGGTGGCTCTAAAAGCTTCAAGGTTGGTATTCGTGGCAGATTGATTGAACGCCTAATCCACAACAAACACCCAGACGCCGAATACTTCAGGTATATCCCCGAAGATTGGTTAAACGATGGTATCACCCTTGAGGGCATACACGCCAAAAAGCATTTAGAAAAGTATGGCACAAAACCTAAATACACCAAACGTTCACCTCGCAATCCACTTTCGGGTTGGTTTTCTTAGTCTGTCCGAATATCAACGCCTGTTTTATCCTGTTCAACCCGCACTCTTTTATTGATATACTTTAGTCTTGTCTTATTGCTTCTATTTAGTTCCTGTCTAAACATCGCTTTAACTTGTGTGTTTCTGACAGACTTGACCTTGCCCATAATCTCCTTAATCAATTCCGCCCTTGTCTTGTCTTTTTTCTTTGCCCTTGCCTTTGTTTTGATAACCATTTTAACCCTCCTTTTTTAATCCTCTTTTATTTTGGGTATAATGCCCTGAATATATCGGGGGTGTGTATTATGAGTGATAAACAAAATTTAATAGACGAATTAACAAATATAGATAAATTGGAGTTTGCTATTGGGTATAAAATTGCTACTTTTCTAGAACAAATAAAATCACAGGAAGCCGCCGCAAGGCATGGCGAAGCACCATTACATGCTGAAGCGACTGCTGGATTAAAAAATGCTTCTATTGAAGATAGGATTGAAATATTCGGGAGGTATGTCATAACATTGCCTCCCGTAATTGCTGAGGTACTTTATGAAAATAATATTCGTCTTTTGCGGCTTCTGGCTCCCGAATACCTAAATCAATAGATGCTTTATAAAAATATGCATCTATTGCTTCATATAATAATGCTTCTGCATCAGTAGCAAATATATCCCACTCGTACCCAAGACACCACTTTTTATGCCGCCATTTCCGTCTTTTATTTTGTGTCAATAATAGTGCATCAGAACCAACAACATAACTCACTTGATAGTGGGGTTTCCGTGTGGTACTATTAAATTTTGACACACTAATCCCTGAGTAAATAGGAGCGGTTAACTATGCCTAAGATATATATAATAGATGTCACCAATCGAGACGGTGTCCAGACGGCCAAGCTGGGGCTTTCCAAGGTGGAAAAAACACTGCTAAACATTTATCTTAACGAGATGGGAATTTTCCAGTCCGAGTTCGGCTTCCCCACCACCAAGCATGAAAGGCTTTATCTCCAGGCGAATATTGAGCTGGCGGAAATGGGAGTCATCAGACCGATGCGCCTCGAAGGCTGGATAAGGGCTATTGTAGAAGATGTGGAAAAGGCTTTTGAGATGGTGCCAGGTATCAAACACTTGAATCTTTCTATTTCCACTTCGGAGCAGATGATTCAGGGCAAGTTCAAAGGTAAAAAAACAAAGAAGGATATAATAAATGCCATGACAGATGCCGTTGACGCCGCTTGGGCGCACGGCGCCGAGAGCATCGGTGTCAATGCCGAAGACGCCTCGCGGACTGACGTCAACTATCTGCTTAAGTTCGGCAAAGCGGCCAGGGAACACGGCGCCAACCGCCTGCGTTACTGTGATACCCTGGGTTACGATAACCCGTTTACCATTTACGATACCGCCAAGAGGCTGGCTAAAACCGTGGGCTTACCCATAGAGCTTCACTGCCATGGAGACCTAGGTATGGCGGTGGCTACCTCGCTGGCCGGTGCCAAGGGGGCAATAGACGGTGGTCAGGATGCATATGTCAATACCACTATTAACAGCATCGGGGAGAGGGCTGGTAACTGCGACTTGGTTGCTTTCCTGCTGGCGGCTACCAAATCAAAGGGCTTTGCAGAAAAATACCAGCTGGGAAATCATATTGATTTATCAAAAGCCTGGCGGCTGGCTAAGTTCGCCAGCTACGCTTTTGATGTGCCCATCCCGATAAACCAGCCTGGCGTCGGCGAGAACTGTTTCGCCCACGCATCCGGCATCCACGCCGACGGCGTCCTTAAAGACCCGCATAACTACGAACTTTACGGCTATGAGGAGCTGGGCCGCGGCGAGCTTGAATTCGTCGAGACAGGCCGCGAGATATTCACCGGGCAATACAGCGGCATTTCCGGTTTCAGCCATATTATGGGTAAGATTTCGGTCTCCTTCGCCAGTCAGGAAGAAGCTCACAAGGTGCTGGAGCTGGTAAGATACGCCAACGTGGAGTCCCACAAACCGCTGGTTGAGGATGAGCTTATTTTCATCGCCAAGTACCCCGATATCGCCAAGAAACTGTTGACGATGATGCCGCTTTCCTAGTACCACCTGGTTATAAAGCTTACAAATAGAGGCTGCCTTTAAATGCGGCCTCTTTGCTTTTATAATAGAAACAGGTTTTATGTCGGAAGATAAATCAACGGTAGAGCTAAAGATTATCGGCAGGGTCAGCAATAAGGTGAAAGAAAAGCCGGCCGCCGATTATAAATGGGGCGAGCTCATCTCCGAAATCATCATCGACCCCTGTTTAACCGAGGCGCTTGAGGGACTGGAAGGCTTTTCGCATATAATGGTCTTCTGCCTGATGCACAAGGTCGGCTCCGAAAAGCGGGCTGCGCTAAAAGTACACCCCAGGGGACGCCGCGATTTACCACTGGTAGGATTATTAGCCACCCGCTCTCCGCATCGCCCCAATCCGCTGGGCAAAGCCACTGTCAGGCTGCTTGGGATAGAGGGAAACATTCTGAAAGTGAAAGGCCTTGATGCTCTGGACGGCACGCCGGTAATAGATATAAAGCCCTATATTCCGGGTTACGATTCGGCTAGCGACGCCTCTGTGCCGACGTGGGTTAATAAGTTATAAGAGATGGTTGATAAAAAAAGCCTTACCGACGGCAGGATAATACTCAAGCCTCTGGGGCCGGAGTACACCGAGCTACTTTACGAAGCGGTCAGCGAATCCGCCCGGGAGCTTATACCCTGGCTTTCCTTCGTACACCCGGATTATTCCATAAAAGATACTAAAGAGTGGCTGGCTGGGCGTAATGATGACTGGAGACACGGAGTGGAATACGATTTCGCCATTATTGATTGTGAAAGCGGTGCTCTTTTAGGAGGTTGCGGCTTAAATAATATAAGTGGTGAATTCAAGATGGCTAACCTCGGCTACTGGATAAGGACCAGCCGCACAAGGCGGGGTATCGCCCCGGCGGCTGCATTATTGCTAGTAAGCTTCGCCTTTGACGACTTGAGGCTTAACCGTGTCGAGATAATGGCAGACGTAGATAATAAGAAGAGCCAGCGGGTGGCCGAGAAGGTGGGCGCCAGGCGGGAAGGAACTTTAAGAAACCGAATCTGCATCCACGGCAATGCCAGAGATGTGTTTATGTATTCCCTTATTCCGGATGATTTGAAGGAAAGAGGTAGCCGGTGATGTTTAGATGATTAAGGAACTAGCGCAGCCGGTTGGATGCCAGAAGATACCCAGCCCTATTGATATTAAATCCAACAAAAGGTGGGTTATATTAACCGAGTTAAAAAAAGAACCCCAGGGCGGTGCTATACTTACCAGATAGCTTAGAATAACGGCTAAAGAAGCGATTATAACCAGTTTGGTGCCGCCTTTGCGGTTGGTGGTTATGCTTATCACCTCGCCGATGATATAACCGGCACCCACTGCCAGAATGAGGTTCAAGTAAAACAGCCCGGTGAAGCTGTTAATCACTCCCCAGATAACGCCGGATAAGGCGGCGGCAGCCAGTCCGCTGCCGGCAGCTATCAGCAGGTACCTAGTGCCGACCTGGAAGGTAGGCAGTTTGCGCAGGCGGGCGCATTCGGGGCACCTGGCGCCGACAGGTGTTTCCACCATACATTTAGGGCATATCGGCCGGTTACATTTACCGCAGCGTAAACTTGTCTCTACATCCGGGTGAGCGGCACACTTCATTAGCTGTCCTGGGTTCCGCCCGATTCCTTTCCGACAGCCTTCTGGCTGATCCAGATTTCCCGGCTCCTGATGTCGCGGTCAAACAGAACACGGTTGAATATTAGCTCAGCGCTACCCACGGTTTTACTTAAGGGCGACCTGGGCACCACCAGTCTCCTGAAGAAGCCGACCAGCGTCAACCCTATAAAACCCAGCGTTACCGGTAGGCGCTCGTCTATATCCAGCGGCTGGTATAGAAACCAGCTGAAGAAGGGCAATGAAGCCAGGGCGAAGAAGACGCCCAGCGATACCTGTCTCCAGGGAGCTAGCAGGTAAGGCATAACAAGGATTATCAGCCCCAGTTTGGGGGAAAGCATGAAGATAACGCCCAGGCTGGTGAAGATACCCCGCCCGCCGTGAAAGCGCAGGAATACGGGCCAGTTATGGCCGATTACAGCCAGCACGCCGGCGGCTGCCTGCTCGGAGGCACCCATTCCCAGAACTTGAGCCAGCCAGACGGCCAGCAGACCCTTGCCAATATCCAGCAGGGTTACCAGGATAGCCATCCACTTTGAAGTTAGTTTTAATACATTGCTGGCGCCGACCTTGCCAGTGCCGTGTTTCCTGATATCTATGCCGTAAAAGATTTTAGGAAATAAATAGGCGTTAGGTATGGAACCTATCAGATAGGCGGCTACTAAAAGTAAAACCAGTCCGATATCCATAAGAACTCCTTAGGTTAATTCTTTATTGGCGGCTTTTTGGTTTTGGTAATGTTCTACCAGTCTCTGAACAGCTTCAAGCGGTACATCGGCATCACCCAGCATCGTCTCTATTTCGGTGCCAAAGCCGTGATAATCACTGCCACCGGTGGCGATAAGGGTATGCTTTTTAGACAGCTTGACCAGAAGATTTATCTGCTTTTGGTTGAATTCGCCGTAGTAAGCCTCGATGCCAACAAGGCCGATTGCCTTGAGTTTAACAATCATCGCTTCCGGCCGGTCGATAGTCAGCGGGTGAGCCAGTACCGGCAGCCCGCCGCTATCAAGTATAAGCCTGGCCGCTTCTTCGGGGGTGGTTTTTATCCTCTCCACATAAGCCGGGCCACCCTGGCCGATATACTTATAAAAGGCCTCGGGAATGCCGTTTATATAACCTTTTTCCAACATGGCCTGGGCGATATGCGGTCTTCCTATCGAGGCTTCGCCGGCGATTCTTTTAACCCTTGGCCAGTCTATATGAATGCCCAGCCCGGCCAGCTTATCAATCATCCCCTGGGCTCTTAATTCCCTGGAGAGGCGCATTTCCTTGAGAGCTTGTTGAAACTTTAGGCTGTTATAATCTACGAAGTAGCCTAGGATATGTACCAGACCGTTTGCATAATCTGTGCTGATTTCCACGCCGGGTATTACTGTTAATCCGTTAAGTTCTCTGGCGGCAGCCTGAGCCTCGGCGACGCCGTTTACCGTATCGTGGTCGGTAATAGAGATATATTCTAGTCCTTTTTCAGCCGCTCTCCTTGTGATTTCCGACGGAGTATAGATGCCGTCGGAGGCGGTGGTATGAAGGTGTAAATCAACCTTGGAAGCCATTAGTCCGCCTCCCGGTAAATCTGTTTGATTTCGTTAGCCCTACCGCTGGTCGGGTCGATATCTATCAAGACAGCGTTGAACATAACCCTCCCTTCGCCCACGGATAAGCGATAGGGTATGGCGGTAAGAAAGCGGTTGATGACCGCCTGGCTGTCGTCGCCGATGACCGAATCAATCGGCCCTACCATGCCGATATCGGTAATATAAGCCGTCCCCTTTGGTAAAACCTTATAATCGGCGGTGGCTACATGGGTATGGGTGCCCAGCACGGCGCTGACACGGCCGTCCAGGTAACGTCCCATAGCTACCTTTTCTGAGGTAGCCTCGGCATGGAAATCTATGATGATCACCGGCGGTATCTGCTCCAGTTTGCCAAGTAGGTTATCCATCGCTTTGAAAGGGCAGTCGAGGTTGCC
>DAOUMG010000031.1:0-11188 GCA_034411935.1 Dehalococcoidaceae bacterium | reverse complement strand
CGATGACCTGGTTTTTATTACCCGCTATTTCTTTCACCAGGGCAATCTCAAGCTTACGGAAGGCAGCCTCGCCGTCTTCGGTAAATATATCTTCAATAGATTTGCCGGCTCTTTGGGCAATCAGGCTATCAAGCTCTATAAAACTCTTACCCGTTCTTTCAGCCAGCAGCCGCCCGACGGCCGTCTTGCCGGTAGCCATAAAGCCTATCAGGGCGATATTTGTTTTCATTTTAATGCTTTCAGGGCTTCCTTTTCCATCAGCGCTATAGGTGCTTTCTTACCCGTCCATATTTCAAAAGCCAGCGCTCCCTGCATAACCAGCATCTCCAGGCCAGATATAGTTTTCAGACCGGCAGCTTTAGCTTCTCTGGTAAGCCTGGTTTCTATAGGATTATAGATGATATCAAATATAGTGAGCCCCGCTTTTAAATACTCTCCTGAAACAGGTGTATCTTCTATATCAGGCGTCATACCCAGCGGAGTAGCATTAACCAGAATATCGGCGTCTTTTAGCTCGTTCCTAAGGCTTTTTTCGTTCAGTTCCAGGGCGGCGACATCTTTTCTATGGCACTTTATAACTATGCTGGTAGCCAGGTTTACCGCCCAGTCATATTCCTCGCGGCGGTTTAGAATAGCCAGGTGAGCAACGCTTTCCGCCAGAGAAAAAGCGATAGCTCTGGCGGCACCACCGGCGCCCAGCAGCACAACCTTTTTGCCATCAGGTACGATGCCATTTTTTTTAAGAGCCGCCAGGAAGCCGGTACCGTCCGTGTTAAAACCCTTTAGAACGCCTTTTTCATTAAGTACCGTATTAACGGCGCCTATCTTTTCAGCCAGCGGGTCCAGCTGGTCAAGAAGGGGCATAACAGCTATCTTGTGTGGTATGGTGACATTAAAACCAGCTATATCAAGAGCTCTCATGCCTTTTATGGCACCTGTTAAACTTTCTGCTTTTACTCTAAATGGAAGATAGACATAATCCAGATTAAGTGCTTTAAAAGCGGTGTTGTGCATCGCCGGCGAAATAGAATGTGCCACCGGGTCGCCGATAAGGCAGCAAACCCTGGTATGAGTGCTAATCATTTGCCATAACCTCGTATAATCCGGTTAGTTCTAGGGCGCTTAACTGTCCCGGAGCCGATTCCATTTCCTTGCCTGTTGAGACATAAGTAAGATAGCCGCCGCTCAAAGGGCACAGGATGCGGCTTATGATACCTTCATTCCCCATAGCGAAGGAGATTACTTTATCACCGGGGAAAGCGCTGATTAGCTTAAGGGTGGTCAGGTTATCCTCAAAGCTGGTGGCAGTGGTGATAACTTTACATATATCGGCGCTGGCCGCTTTTTGCTTTTTTATAATATTTTTAAGATTTTCAAATTGAGGTGTTTTCTTAAAATCATGGTAAGATATCATACATTTCGCTTTCTTTTTAATTAATGGTACTAGCTCATCGAGATTATCGGTGGCCAGCTCTATATCAATAATGTCGGCACCAAGCTCAAGCGCCTTAAGGAGCTCCTCTTGTCTTATAGTCTCGTTACCTTTCCAGTTACCGCCTTCGTCCGGCGGGCGGTTGGTGGCTATCCAGGGCTTCTTTAAATCTCCGGCTATCTCCTGCCAGCCCTGGCCGACGAGGTCGATGCGCACCTCGAACATATCCACCAGCGGCTCGGTTTTAGCTATAGCTGCTACATCTTTATTTGTAATGACGGCGCAGATATTACCCTTTTTCATCTAACCGGCAAGCACTTCTTTTACTATTGACGGGTCAATTTCATCGGTGATAAAAACATCACCGATGGCTTTAGGCAGCACGAACCTTATCTTCCCCTGGGATATTTTCTTGTCGTGCTTCATCGCCTGAAGTATCTCATCTATCCTTAGCCCCGAGATTTCTGTGGGCAGGCCGAATCTGGAGATGAGCTTTTTTATTCTATCTAATTCATCATCGCTTAAGTTGCCCATCCTGTTTGAGATAGCTGCGGCAGCTACCATACCGATAGACACAGCACCTCCGTGAGCTATATTGAAACGGGATACAGTTTCAATGGCGTGGCCGATGGTATGGCCGAAGTTAAGGATGCTTCTTATACCCAGGTCGGTTTCATCCCGTGTTACCACCGCCGCCTTGATACCTGCCGAGCGATAGACTATTTCCTCCAGGGCAACGTTTTCCCTGGCTTTAATAGTATTAATATTAGCTTCTAAGAAACGGAAGAACTCACCATCTTTGATAACGGCGCTTTTTACTACCTCGGCCAGGCCGTTATAAAAATCGGCTTCCGTTAAAGTTTTGAGCAGGTCGATGTCGCTGATAACCAGTTTCGGCTGGTAGAAGGCGCCGATTTTATTCTTCAAATGCTCGTGGTCAACAGCTACCTTGCCGCCGATGCTTGAGTCTACCTGAGCTAGTAGAGTAGTCGGCAGCTGAATAAGTGGCACGCCGCGCTGGTAGGTAGCGGCTACGAAGCCGGCCAGGTCGCCGATTACACCGCCTCCCATGGCTAAAATTGCGGTACCGCGCTCGGCATAAAGACTGTTTAAACTCTTGTAAAGACCGGAGGCAGTATCCAGAGTTTTATATTGCTCGCCATCGGCAACTTTAAGTATGTGTGCTTCAAAACCTTCCTGGTTGAGACTGTGTATAAGGGTATCGCTATAAAGTTCTGAAACCGTTGGATTGGTGATGACGATTATCTTACCGCTAGTTCCGATTTCTTTAAGTAAAGCCCCGGTTTTCATAAGCAGACCGGCTGCTATCAAAATCCGGTAGCTTCTTTTGTCAAGTTCGACGGTAACCGTTTTCATTAGTCTTTTTTAGCGACTACCTGACTTATCATCCGGCAGGTGGCGATTATTTCCTTTAATTCACCAGGAATAATCATCTGGTTAGCGTCTACCAGTGCCTCCTGGGGATTATAATGTACTTCAATCATCAAACCGTTGGCGCCGGCGGCAACGGCAGCATAGCACATACTGGCGATTAAGTCACGGCGACCGGTAGCATGACTGGGATCTACGACGATGGGCAGGAAGGTTTCCTTATGGATAACCGGTACCGCCGAAAGGTCAAGGTTATAGCGGGTGTAATTTTTACCCTTGCCTACGGGAACGATACCCCGCTCGCAAAGAATAATATCTTTATTGCCCTCGGCGGCGATGTATTCGGCTAAGGAGAGAAACTCCTCAATACTGGCGCCGAAATGTCTTTTCAAGAGCACGGGTTTACCCTTGGATGCTACGGCGCTTAGTAAATCCTGGTCGTACATATTCCTGGCACCTATCTGGAGTATATCAACGTAATCGGCCACCAGGTCAACCTGGCTTTCACCCCTGACTTCAGTCATTACAGGCATGTTGTATTTTTCACCGGCTTCTTTAAGCCAGGAAAGGGCTTCGCGAGCTTCATTCAGACCGGCAGAGCCCAGCCCCTGGAAAGAATGTACCGAGCTTCTCGGTTTGAAAACACCGCCTCTTAAGATATGGGCGCCGGCTTCCTTTACTTCTTGGGCAATCCTGAAGAGTTGCTCGCGGCTCTCTACAGCGCAGGGGCCGGCGATATAGACCGGTTTATCATCGCCTATGATTATACCTTTGATATTAATAACATAGCCTTCGCCCTTTTCTTGGTACCTCTGGCTGTAATCGCGGCTGATTAATTTGTAGGGAGTTTCTACCCTTTCAGCCTGTTTTACACCAGGTAGAGTAGCCAGATGAGTGAAAGAAATACGGCTTTCGTCACCGATAAGGCCTATAATGGTTCGGAATTCACCTTTGGAGACATCGGCTTTTAAACCTGATTTCTTTATTTCACTGACAACATATTTAATCTGTTCCGCCGTGGCATCCTTTTCCATGATTATCATTGTCCCCCTCCTTATTAGTTTCTATTTACTTAATATAAAAAACCCTCTCGTTTGAGAGGGTTTCCTTTGCCGATTCTATTTAAGTTAGCTACAAAAAAACTATACGGGAATACCCCCTCAGGCGCAACTGGTGCGCCAGGTAAAATAGTAATAATAACAGTAATTATAAGGGGTATTGTTTATCATTATTCAACTAGCCTCGCAGGTTAAAATAACATAATAGTCCAGATGATGTCAAGATGTTGCCGAATAGTGGCGTATTAGCTTCAAAAGCGACCTGGCTATTGTTGACAATAGCTAATATATATGCTAGACTTCTTTTTTGTTTGCGGTTCACTATAACCCGAACTTGAGCTAAAATCTGTGCTTAGTTCATTTTTGGGCTTTTAAAGGATGAGCCTCAGCTCATCCTTTATGATTGTCAAAAAATGTAAAAGCAAACAGACTAAAAGGGAGAAATGCCTACAGTCAATCAACTGGTAAGAAAAGGTAGGGTGAAGGCTTCAAAAAAGAGCAAGACACCGGCCCTGCGCTATATCTATAACGCTTTGAAGAAAAAAATGATTCTGGGGCAGAGTTCGCCGCAGAAACGCGGTATATGTGTTCAGGTAAGGACGGTTACGCCCAAAAAACCGAACTCAGCGCTGCGCAAAATAGCCAGGGTAAGGTTGACCAACCATATGGAAGTTACGGCTTATATACCGGGTGAGGGCCACGAGCTTCAGGAGCACTCGGTGGTGTTGATTAGAGGTGGTCGGGTGCCTGATCTACCTGGAGTCCGTTACCACATCGTACGCGGGGCGCTAGATACCAGCGGTGTTAAGGATCGTAAGCAGGGGCGCAGTAAATACGGCAGTAAAAAAGCTAAGGCTACTGTAGTAGAAAGCTAATAATCATGGGGGATAAATGCCAAGACAGGGTATAGTAATAAAAAGAGAGTCGGCGCTGGACGCAAAATACAATAGCATGCTGGTTTCAAGGCTGATTAATAGGGTTATGCTTAACGGTAAAAAGTCGACCGCCGAACAGATTGTATATGATGCCCTCGAGCTGATAGAACAGCGTGAGAAAAAAGACCCGCTGGGCGTGCTTGAGCAGGCTGTAAAGAATATAACTCCTATACTTGAAGTAAAACCGCGGCGGGTTGGAGGTGCCACCTATCAGGTGCCTATTGAAGTAAGGCCTAAACGTAGCCTTTCACTGGCGATACGATGGCTGGTTAGTTCTACCAGGTCCAGGGCGGGCAAATCAATGGCTGAAAAACTGGCTGCCGAGGTTGCCGATGCTGCCAAGGGACAGGGTAACGCTGCGAAGAAGAGAGAAGATACACATAAGATGGCCGAGGCTAATCGTGCCTTTGCCCATTATAGATGGTAAATTATATGACCAGAGATACGATAGCTGAAAGACAAAGTCAAATGACGCAGCAAAGGACATTCGCACTAGATAAAATCCGTAATATCGGTATCATAGCCCATATTGATGCAGGCAAGACGACGGTTACCGAGCGGATACTTTTCTATACCGGGCGAACCTATAAAATAGGCGCCGTCGACGAGGGTACCGCAGTGATGGACTGGATGGAGCAGGAAAGACAGCGCGGCATAACCATAACGGCGGCGGCTACTACCTGCCACTGGAGAGATTATAGAATAAACATTATAGATACCCCCGGGCATGTGGATTTTACCGCCGAAGTCGAGAGAAGTTTAAGGGTACTCGATGGAGGCGTGGTCGTCTTTGATGGCGTGGCCGGTGTCGAAGCCCAGTCGGAAACTGTCTGGAGACAGGCCAACAAGTATGGCGTACCGCGGATTTGTTTTATCAATAAGATGGACCGGGTAGGCGCCAATTATGAAAGATGTCTAAAGATGATAGAAGAGCGTTTGCATGCCAAGTACCTGACTATACAATATCCGCTGGGAAGCGGCGAGTCTTTCAAAGGCGTTGTTGATCTGGTAGAGACGAGAGCCTGGATTTATGATGGCAAACCTGAATCTAAACCTCAAGAAATGGCCATTCCAGATAGTGAAAAGGAAAGATACCAGCGGTACCGCCAGGCACTTCTGGAAAAACTGGCTGAAGAAGATGATATTATTATGGAAGCCTACCTGGAAGGTAGGGAGATTAGTTCCGGCGAAATTAAGCAAGCCTTGCGTAAAATTACCTTGCTAAATAAGGGCATCCCGGTACTCTGCGGTAGCGCCTTGAGAAATAAGGGCGTCAGGCTTCTGCTGGATGCCATAATGGACTATTTACCCTCACCGATGGATATGCCCCCGGTGAGGGCTATTAATACCAAGACGGGTAAAGAGGTTGCCCACCAGAGCGATGACCAGTCGCCCTTTGCCGCTCTGGCTTTCAAGGTCGTTTCCGATCCGTTCATGGGTCGGCTGGTCTATTTCAGGGTTTATTCAGGTAAAGTAGAAGCCGGAGCCAAGGTATATAACTCTACCAGAGATAACGCTGAACGTATTGGCCGCCTACTTCTGATGCATGCAAACCGCCGTGAGGAGGTGGATATGGCCGATGCCGGTGCTATTATGGCAACTGTGGGACTGAAGAATACCTACACCGGCGATACCCTGTGCGAGCCATCGCACCAGGTGATTCTGGAAGCCATAAGATTCCCGGAGCCGGTAATCTCAATAGCCATAGAGCCTAAAACGAGGGCCGACCAGGATAAGATGGCGGATGCAATGCAAAAACTGGCCGATGAAGACCCGACCTTTAAAGTAAGCTACAATGAAGAAACCGGGCAGACGGTGATTTCGGGAATGGGAGAGCTTCATCTTGAGGTTATCGTCAGCCGTATGCTAAGCGAGTTTAATGTAAGCGCTAAGGTAGGCAAGCCGAAGGTAGCTTACCGGGAAACGATTACCGTACCGGCTAAAGGCGTGGGCCGTTTCATTCGCCAGTCGGGAGGCCGCGGACAGTACGGTCATGTTGAAATAGAGATAGAGCCCTTAGAAAGAGGCAGCGGTTTTCAGTTTGTTGACAAGACCAAGGGCGGCGTCATTCCCAGGAATTATATTATGGCCGCCGAGAGCGGAATGAAAGAAGCGATAAACACGGGCATCTTTGCCGGCTATCCGCTGGTGGACCTGAAAGCAGTGCTTTACGACGGCAGCTATCATGAGGTGGATTCATCCGAAATTGCCTTCAAGATGGCCGGTTCGATGGCTTTAAAAAATGCCGTCTCCAAGGCCAGACCGACCCTCCTTGAGCCGATCATGAAGCTTGAAGTAGTTACTCCCGAAGAGTATTTAGGCGATATCATCGGCGACCTTAATTCCAGACGGGGCCACATCTCGTCCATAGACCCGGCCGGTGAGGCCACTGTTGTTCACGCTCATATATCACTGGCAGAAACGTTTGGCTATGCCACTGATCTGCGTTCTATAACCAAAGGTCGGGCGACCTATTCCATAGAATTCCACCAGTACAAGGAATTACCATCTGACCTGGCAGATAAAATAATTGATAAATCTGCTTGAGGAAACTAATAAGAAGGAAATAAATATGCCAAGACCAAAGGTTAGGATTAAAATAAAGGGCTTTGACCACAAGGTACTGGACCAGTCGGCGCAGCAGATAGTAGAGGCGCTGGAAAGGACAGGTGCCGTGGTAGCCGGGCCGATACCGCTGCCGACGCATATTCAGAAATACAGCGTTATTCGCTCTCCTTTTATTGATAAGGACTCGCAGGAACAGTTTGAAATGAGAACTCATAAAAGGCTAATAGATGTTATGGAAATGACTTCCAAGACGGTAGATTCACTGGCTAATATGAATATACCTTCCGGCGTCAGTATAGATATTAAGTCATAGGTTTGAAAATTATGATAAAGGGATTGATGGGCAAGAAACTGGGTATGACCCAGACATTTATGGAAGACGGCCGGGCTGAAGCGACCACTATTGTGGAAGCGGGACCATGTACGGTAGTACAGGTAAAAACAGAAGATAAAGAAGGTTATAACGCTGTCCAGCTCGGTTACGGCGAAGCTAAAAAGGCCAAATCATCACAGAAAGAAGACTCAAAGGGGCCAGGAGGCTTTCGTTACCTGAAGGAAATAAGGGTGAAAACTATTAAAGACATATCTATTGGCGATAAAGTTGATATCGGCCTGTTTAAAATGGGTGATTTGGTAGATGTAACGGGTATCTCCAAGGGCAGAGGTTTTGCTGGCGTGGTCAAGCGCCACGGTTTTGCCGGCGGTCCCAAGACACATGGCCAGTCGGACAGGCACCGGGCGCCGGGCTCGATTGGCGCCGGCTCTTCACCGGGCAGGGTACTCAAAGGAACCAGAATGGCCGGACATATGGGCTATGATAAAGCAACGGTGGTCGGTCTTAAAGTTATTGGCGCCGACCCTGAGAAGAATCTACTTATGATAAAAGGAGCCGTCCCCGGCTGCCGCAACGGCTTATTAATGATAAGGAAATCAGGCAGGTAAAATGAAGGTTCCGGTTTATAACATAAGCGGCGAAGAAATTAGAAAGACAGATATATTAGATAGCGTTTTCGCCGTTCCGTTTAATAAGGCGGTGGTGCATCAGGCAATGCTGAGGCAGCAAGCTAATGCCAGGCAGGGCAATGCCAATACCAAGACGCGTGGTGATGTAAACGGCAGCGGAAAGAAGCTATATCGTCAGAAGGGTACCGGTAATGCCCGGGTAGGCGATGCTCAATCACCGCTACGCCGTGGCGGAGGTGTCGTCTTTGGACCCCACCCGAGAGATTTCAGCCAGGCGATGCCTAAGAAGATGAGGCGGCTGGCTATAAAGTGCCTCCTTTCAGATAAGACTAGAAACGGTGAAATGAAGGTGCTAGAGAGCATTGAAATAGCGGAGCCAAAGACAAAAGAAATGGCAAAGATACTAAAAGCATTCGAGGCGAAAAGTACTACCTTGATAGCTACAGAAAAGACGGAGCCTAACGTAGTAAAATCTGCCAGTAATTTGCAGAAGGTAAAGACACTGCCGGTAAACCTGCTCAATGTAGGTGACCTGCTGTCAAGCGAGGTATTACTGATAACGGAAGCCGCCGTGAGGCAGGCAGAAAAGCTCTGGGGTAACGGCGCCGCGAAAGAGGTAAGCAATGCATCTCTATGAAGTGTTGCGTAAACCCCTGATAACCGAGAAGAATACCGGGCTGCAAGCTCAGGGTAAATACTTTTTCAAAGTAGCTGGGGAAGCTAACAAACTTCAGATAAAACAGGCGGTTGAAAAAGCTTTTGGCGTTACCGTAACGAATGTAAATGTAATGACGGTACCGGGTAAGAAGCACCGTATGGGGAAAAACGAGGTCTTGAGTCCGTCCTGGAAAAAGGCTGCGGTAACCTTGAAGTCTGGTGATAAAATAGCGCTATTTGAGGGTGTGTAAATATTAATGATAGTAAAAGGTGATTGCTAAGTGGCGATAAAAGTATATAAACCGACTTCCGCAGGACGGCGGCATATGAGCAGCTCGGCGTTTGACGAAATTACCAAGGATAAGCCTGAAAAATCGCTGGTAAAATCCTTGAAGAAGAATGCCGGGCGTAATAACCAGGGCAGAATAACCGTCAGACATCGCGGTGGTGGCGCTAAACGTCGCCTGAGGATTATAGATTTTAAACGTGATAAACTCGGTGTGCCTGGAAAAGTAGCCGCTATTGAATACGACCCGAACCGCTCGGCGCGGATAGCCCTTATTCAATATGCTGATGGGGAAAAGCGCTATATTCTGGCGCCGGCGGACCTAAAAATTAATGATAACGTAAGCTCAGGCGAAGGTGCCGAACTGAAACCGGGCAACGCTTTGCCGTTAAAAAGTATTCCCGGCGGTACTATGATTCATAATGTTGAGCTACAGAAGGGACGCGGTGGGCAACTGGTGAGGGGTGCCGGTGCTGCTGCACAGCTTATGGATAAAGAAGGCGATTATGCTTTGGTAAGACTGCCTTCCGGGGAAATGAGACGAATTAGAAGTGAATGCCTGGCTACCATAGGTCAGGTAGGTAATATAGAGCATCAGAGTATTGAGATAGGTAAAGCCGGTAGGAACAGGTGGCTTGGAATAAGGCCGACTGTCCGAGGTTCGGCGATGACGCCTCGTGACCATCCTCACGGTGGAGGTGAAGGCAGGTCGCCCATTGGTTTACCAGGACCGAAAACACCCTGGGGTAAACCGGCACTTGGTTATAAAACAAGGAAGCCAAAGGCTTCAGATAAGCTGATTGTAAAAAGGCGGAGGTAGAAAGATAGATGTCGCGGTCGGTTAAAAAAGGTCCGGCAGTCAATGCCAAACTACTAAAGAAGGTAGAGGAGGCTAACCGCTCGGGTAAAAAAATAATGATAAAGACCTGGGCTCGATGGTCGACGATATTACCAGAAATGGTAGGGCTTAATATAGGTGTTCATGACGGCCGTCGTCACGTGCCGATATATATTACGGAAAATATGGTGGGTCATAAACTGGGCGAGTTTTCTCCAACCAGGACCTTCCGTGGCCATTCTACTAAAGTAGAGAAAGCCCCGCCAGTTAAAAAGGCATAAAGTATAAACTATCATGGAAGTTAGAGCAGTATCTAAAGATAACGGAATATCCAGTCGCAAGGTGCGCTTGTATGCCGATATGGTACGGGGCATGAGCGTTGAAGAAGCGTTAGCCGTTTTGCGCTTTACACCATCGCCGATAGCCCGTGAAGTGGCTAAAGTAGTAAAGTCGGCGTCGGCTAATGCCGAGAATAATTTTCATATGAATCCTGCCGAACTGAGGATTTCAAAAATCTTTGCTGATGAGGCCAGAACGCTAAAAAGATGGAAAGCCAGGTCTAGAGGTAGGCCATCACCTATACTAAAGCGTTCCAGCCATATTACTGTAGTCGTTTCGGATTCGGAGGCTTAATGGGACGTAAGGTTCATCCAATAGGTTTCAGGATTGGCATCGTCAAAGACTGGCAGGCTAAGTGGCATGCCGAGAAGCACTTTGTCGAATACCTGCAGGAGGATATAAAGTTAAGGCAAGCTATCGGTGATAAGTATGCCGATGCCAGTGTTTCGCTGGTGGAGATAGAGCGTCAGGCGAATAAAGTGACGGTTACCATTCATACAGCCAGACCGGGTATCGTTATTGGCCGTGGCGGTCAGCGGGTCGACGAAGTAAGGCGTTATCTGGATGACCTTGTCGGTAAAAAAATACAGTTGAATATCCGTGAAGTCGCCCAGCCCGAGTTGGACGCATTGCTAGTAGCCCGCTCAATAGCGGAACAGATTAGCCGTCGTATAGCCTATCGCAGGGCGATGAAGCAGTCGATGTTCCGTACCATGCAGG
>DAOUMG010000030.1:0-3667 GCA_034411935.1 Dehalococcoidaceae bacterium | reverse complement strand
AGTGCAGCTGTCAGCCACATCGGCTGCAACTTTGGCACCCTATCCCGCATCTCAAACATGCGGTTAACAACATCAACCCCATAACCACGCTCAATGAGACCCCTAACAACACGGGCATTCTCAACGGTCAGCTGCCAGGGATTGGCATAGTAAGTCCCAGCCTCACTACCGGGACCCAAGACAAGAAACCGATCAAGCTGTCTCATCTCATCGACAAGGAATGTATACCCTCCAGCACGATTCGTTACCTGGATCGGGTTCCACTGCCTAGACTCCGGAACAGACGGAGACTCAACCTTACGAGCCACAGGTGCTGTAGCTCTCGGACCACTATACACATGTCTAGTAAGTCTATTCTTCATTGCACATCTCCTTTACCGCAAAATTTTTATGGCATACGCCACCAATTGGGCACAAAGGGATTCGAACCCTTTCTCCGGCGGGCTTCGTCCCTCCGAAGGACCTGCTCCATGACGCCGTGCCTCATCCACTCTGCCAGTGCCCACTAATGTAGCCTCTTCAGTTCAACCAAGATCTGCTTGAAGCCAAGAACCAGAATTCTCCCAATTAAAATCAGCAACTGATACGTTAACCTCTCAGCACCAGATACATTATCCTGCACAATATACATTGTTTCAGGCAGAGTCTGATCATACATATCCAAACGATTCATCGCATTCAGATCACTACGTAGCTCTTCCATCTCTCCTCCTTTGTTATCAGTTAAACTGAGACACAGTCAACCAATAGCGGGGAGCAGATTCGAACTGCCGTACCTAGCTTATGAGGCTAGTGAGTAACCACTACTCTACCCCGCTAAACAGCAAAAATTAGTCTGGGCTAGTTTTGAGATAGAGAGGCCCAGCCTTTTTCGAAGGGAATCGAACCCAACGCTTCGTTATGGCAGAAGATAATCCATCTCTATCGGCCCAGACTAATCCTATACCCCAACCGAAGCATAATACTTCAAAAGAGCAGACCGCAGAGATAAGGCACGGCCAACCTTATAGTTAAAGGCATCCTTGTAGTAGCAAAAGACCTTTGCCGTGTAATACTGGCCACCTACCTCAACAGTACACTCAGTAGCACCGCCCCTCGGCAGTACTCCCTTCGGATGAAGATCCGATTTCATATAGCGAATAAGCTGAACGCTTCCATTTGTCTCTATGTACCGATAATGACGGTACGAGACTCTTGCGCCCGCAGGCAACGCAGGAATATCTGTCGGCATCCAAACTGGTTCTCCACCAGCCATTCTTTCCTCCATTTCTTCTTTTCAAACAAAACAATTAACGAAACTTCAAGACTGCTGAAGCGGAGCATATTCATCAGAATGCATATTAAACGTCCAAGCAACAGCTTCCTTAGCAGTCTGCATCCACCCAGGGACCCTCAGAAAATAGTGCTTAAAGCTACCATCAGGCTCAGGAGTGGAATTAACAAGTTCAATCATACGAACACCCCCCTCGCGATCAAACCACCTCCATAAAGTGCCATACTCCGACTTGTCAATAACCTCAGCATCAGCTTCTTTGAGATACTTCTCCGTCCCATAGAACGCCCTAAGAACCCTACGAACTTCAACATTCGACTGAGAATCTATCTTGCTAAAGTTAAGCTCACCATACATCTTGGGAATCGGAAGACCGCCTACTCTGTAGATACCACTACCATCTCTAAAGGTAACAGCCGGATTAGGCCAGTTATGAAGCTGCCCTTCATCATTGAAGGAATAACCCGTAGGTCTCTCCATAACAAAAGCATAACCCAGAAAACCTACCGACACATAGGAGTTCTGAGCAAGCCAAACATGATTCTCAATATTACTCTCAACAGAAGTTTGGTTAATTCCAGCAGCTTCATCCATTCTTCGATAGTACATAGAAAGAGGATTACCCAGCTTATCAAACTGTGCTGTGCTCGTTAGCACAGCACCCCTGGCCCAAGCCCAGTCATCGGAAATTCCGCATTCCTTCATGCGTTTCCACCCTGAGGGAAAATCACTAAACCTTCCCCACCTAACTAAAGTAGCAGTAACTGCATCAAACAGGCGAACAGCCTTCAACTCATCAGTTATACCCTCGGGTCTAGACCACGCACCAGAAAGATTCTTATCAAATGCATTCTTAAGACCCTCAAGCAAGAGTCTCTCCTTGTACCAAGGAATGTACGATCTAGATCGAACCTTATAGGATCTCTGCCACGGACAACCTAACTCAACGGTACCTTCAATCATCTGGTTCATCCTGGCAACTTCAGACCCTCTGTAAAGCTTAACTACATAGTAAATCAGATCTGCTGGAGACTTACAGTAATAAACCTCAGGCTCCAGCAGATCATGCTCCCTATATATATTTAAGATCGCTTCCTTGGCTGCTCTGAAGTCAATTCTCTCTGTTGAGAGAGCAAGAGACAGCCAGTCATCCATTAGTCCCTCACAGAAAAGCTTCCGCTAGGACGAAACTCACGCTGAATTCTGACCTCATAGCTACCAGGGGAAACAACTATAACACCATGTTCCTCGTGAACCAGTCTGGCATCCAGTTCAAGGATCTGGGCAAACAGATTGCGCCCATTCTTGGACTCATAAACCATAACCTCACCATCACTTTCAAGAACGTGATGATGGCCAGTAACCTCGCCCTCGGCAATGACAGTACTCGCCCGAGGCTTGACACCATCAGGTAAACTGTCTATCTCAACCAACAAAACATCCCCTTGCCGATAATGCTTTCTTTCCTCAATCATTCGAAACTTTCTCCTTCTCTTTCTCAAGAAAACCACTAATATCCATTTTGTACAGCTCTTTTCCATCTGTACCACTTATAGCCAGAATGGCTATACTCGACAACTCATTGATCATATCCGACGCATTCTTTATACCATTAACAAGCGAGGCACTACTGACCTCCACCTTGCCTAAATCAAACGAGGCAAGTAAAGCATGGTGTCTCTTTACTATTGATAAACCAGAATCCTCGTCGATATCATCAATGATACGAACCGAGACAGCCGGAAGGTAGATCTCCACCTTACCAGTAAGGCTGTCCGGCACAGTTCCCTGGGAGAACTTAATAGGCCCCAGAGACTCTATATATATCTTTGTAACATCACTCACTTATGTCTCCTTAGCAACGACATACTCAGACGTCGGCACTCTAAACGTCCAGGCAACAGCATCTCTCGCGGTCGAAATAGTGGGCGGAACACGAAGGAAATAATCCTTGTAAGTCCCATCAGGCTCTGGGGTTGAGTTAACAACCGCAACATACTGTAGGGCCTCACCAGGCTCATCCCACGCCTTATCACGACGCCAGAGATCACCATATCCATCGCTTTGAATCATCTTAGCGCCGCTATCGGTAAGATACTTTGGCAAACCACCATAGAGATCAACGAAAACTCTCCTAACCTCTACGTTTCTGCACCGGTCAATCTTAGGGACAGTCAGCTTCCCAGTCACCTTAGGTACTATAACCCCCTTGTAGGCATAGGTTCCGGCACCATCACGCCAAAGTACAGCAGGACCTTCTCTTGGATCTCTAGAGATTCTTCCATCCTCATCGAAATGCCACTCTTTCGGCCTATTAATAGCAAGGGCCATATCGGAGAACCCATAGAAAGCAAAGCACGACCTCTCTATATCATCATACCACCCATGAGTGAT
>DAOUMG010000029.1:0-8246 GCA_034411935.1 Dehalococcoidaceae bacterium | reverse complement strand
TTAGAAAAACTAAAAATAAGGGGTAAAGGAATGAATTTACAGAGACCAAATTCCAATGATGTTACCAGAACAACCAACCGCTCCAAGAGCGTGGTGCCTATGAGCGGTATCTGCAGCCGGTGCCTTGATGGCTGCACCGGGAACTGCGAGATATTTAAAGCCACCTTCCGCGGCCGTGAACTGATATACCCCGGTCCTTTCGGCGATATAACCGCCGGCGGTGACAAAAACTATCCGCTGGATTATTCCCACTTCAATATACAGGGATATGCCCTGGGTGCCAGAGGGCTTCCGGAAGGTGTCGAAGCCGGCCCGGATACGGCTACTTTCCCATCGGTAAACACTGAGACGGATTACGGCTGGGATATAAAAGTAAAAATGAAAGTACCTATTTTCACCGGTGCTATGGGCTCTACCGAGATAGCCCGTAAGAACTGGGAGCACTTCGCCGTAGGCGCCGCCATTAGCGGACTAACCATAGTCTGCGGGGAGAATGTCTGTGGTATCGACCCGAAACTGGAGCTTGATTCCAGGGGCAAGGTGGCTAAAGCGCCGGATATGGACAGACGTATAGAGACCTACAAACGTTATCATAAAGGCTACGGCGAAATCCTGGTGCAGATGAACGTGGAAGATACCCGGCTGGGTGTAGCCGAATACATCATAAATAAGCATGGCATTGAAACTATAGAGTTGAAATGGGGTCAGGGTGCCAAGTGTATCGGCGGCGAAATCAAGGTTAGTAGCGTAGAGCGTGCCCTGGAGCTACAACGTCGGGGCTATATCGTTACCCCTGATCCTTCTAGTCCGGTAAATCAGGCCGCCTTTAAAGATGGCTCACTTAAGGATTTTGAAAGGCATAGCCGCCTCGGTTTCATTGATGAAGAAGGCTTTATGGCCGAGGTAAAGAGGTTAAGAGGCCTCGGTTTTAAAAGAGTTACCCTTAAGACGGGTGCTTATCCCTTGCGTGAGCTGGCGATGGCTATAAAATGGAGTTCCAGGGCTAAAATAGACCTGCTTACCATAGACGGTGCTCCGGGAGGAACGGGCATGAGCCCCTGGCGGATGATGGAAGAGTGGGGTGTTCCCAGTATCTATCTTCATTCGGCGGCTTATGAATTTGCCAGGAAGCTGGCAGATAAAGGTGAGCGCGTGCCGGATATCGCCTTTGCCGGTGGCTTCAGCACAGAAGACCATATATTTAAAGTACTGGCACTGGGAGCGCCGTTTACCAGGGCGACCTGTATGGGACGGGCGCTGATGATTCCGGGAATGGTAGGGAAAAACATAGAGCAGTGGCTTAAAGAAGGCAGATTGCCCAGAACTGTCAGCGAGTTTGGTTCTACCGTTGAGGAAATATTTGTAAACTACGAAGATGTTAAGGATATGGTCGGTTCGAAAGAGATAAAGAACATTCCGCTGGGCGCCATCGGCATCTATAGCTACTCGGAGAAACTCAGGGTAGGCTTACAGCAGCTCATGGCAGGCGCCAGGTGCTTCAGCGTACCGGCGATATCACGAAATGAGTTGATGTCATTAACCGAGGAATGTGCTAAAGTATCGGGCATACCATATATTATGGATGCCTACCGCAACGAGGCGATGGAAATATTGGAGAAGTAAGAAATATGGGATAATCCCTTAAAGGAGGGGGTTATGGTAATAGGGCAGGAGAGCCAGGAAGTAGAAAGAGAAAAAATGGCTATAATGAGAATCCTGAAGGATACTCAGAAGCCTGTCGGCAGCAAAATTATCGCACGCCAGCTAAAAGAAGGCTACGGTATCAGTCTTTCAGAGAGGGCTGTCAGGTATCACCTGAGGTTGCTAGATGAGCAGGGATTGACTTCAAAGGTAAGCCGCCGCGACGGAAGAGTTATAACCGAGATGGGTTCCGATGAGATTGATAATGCCATGGTTTCCGATAAAGTAGGCTTTGCCATAGATAAAATAGAGCAGCTAGCCTTCCAGAGCACATTTGAACCGACAACCTTGAACGGACAGATACCGGTAAATATATCATTTTTTCCCGAAGAGAAGTTCAAAACGGCTCTCAGGACGATGAGGGGTGCTTTTGATAAAGATATCTGCGTTAGCCGGTTAGTGGCTATAGCCCGGCAGGAGGAGAGGTTGGGTGGAGTACCGGTGCCGGAAGGTAAAACGGGCATGGCTACCGTTTGCGGACTGGTTATCAACGGGGCATTGCTTAAAGCGGGGATACCTATGGATTCCCGCTTTGGAGGTATCTTACAGCTTAAAAAGGGTAAACCCTGGCGTTTCACTGAAATTATAGAATATAGCGGTACCTCGCTTGACCCTTCCGAGATATTTATTTCCAGCCGTATGACCAGCGTATGTAAAGTGGTAGAAAGCGGGGAAGGTAAGATACTGGCTAATTTCCGCGAGATACCGGCTATGTGTCTGCCGCTGGCAAAAGAAATATTCAATGAACTGGATAAAGTGGGTATTGATGGCCTGCTGGCTATCGGTGAAACAGGCAAACCTTTATGCGAGATACCGATAGGTTTGAATAAAGTAGGGCTGGTAATGGTGGGGGGGTTAAATCCGGTGGCAGCTGCCGTCGAGAGTGGTATTGAGGTTACCAACAAGGCAATGAGCGGTCTAATGGATTTTAAAGAACTTTCCGATTTCTCTGCTATTAAGTATTAGGTATCGCAATTATTCCTCTTTGGAAGCTGCCAGTTTGTTTTTAAGCTCGGTTAGCTGTCTCAAGTGTAGCTTCTCCTCGTTTATAATCTGCTCAACGGTATGACGGTTGCCGCGGGGTATAATGTCTCCCATCTCGTAATAAAAAAGTATCGAGTCTTTTTCAGCGGAAATCGCCAGTTCCAGGGCGCCTATATCGCTTTCGGTGTGGTTGATTATTTCACCGGATGCCATCTCGTCGCTGAAGACGGCGCTTTCCACCAATCCTTTTATATAGCCGATTTGCTCATCGGAATAGCTTTCCGGTGCCTGCCAGTCAGCGGCTTCAGCCAGCATATCTTGAAAAAGCTGTAAATGACGGCGTTCCATATCTGCCAGATACTGAAAGACCTCGCAGGTAATAGTATTGCCGGAAGACCTAGCCATTGTATCGTAGAAGGCTATACCCTGCCTTTCTATGCCGATAGCTATGTTTAGAAGTTCACCTCCGGAAATGGCGATAGACATATCTATCCTCCTTTTTCATTTGGTATTGTAATTAAATAAGGCGGTTTTGAGCCTCGTCCCAGTTTATATTTCTTAGGAAAGAAGCTATGTAATCGGCACGCTTAAGTCCGTAGTCCGTTATAAAAGCATGTTCAAAAACATCCATCACCAGTATAGGTTGGCATCCGGCCGGATGGCCGGTCTCGTGCTCGTTAACCCACTGGTTGAACAGGCGGCCGGTTTTATCGTCCTGGTATAGAATCACCCATCCGATGCCGCGCATCATACCGGTGGCTTTAAAATCTTTTTCCCAGGCGCTATAACTAACGAAGTCCTCGGCAAGCTTTTTATAGAGATTGCCCTGTTCATTAAACATGCCGTTGCCGCCGAGGTTGCCGAAATAGTATTCGTGGAGACGCATGCCGTTGAATTCAAAGCCGTAGCGACGCTTAAGCTCGGCATATTCTGGTGTACCGATGGCATCTTCGGTTAACATTCTGGTAAGAATATCCGTTATTTTATTGGTGTTCTTAACATAGCCCTGGTAAAGAGTGAAGTGGTTGTTAAGCAGCGTTTCGCCGAAACCGGGCATTCCGATGAGATTGCTATAATCCTTTACTTCGTAAGCCATTCAAACCTCCTTATTAGAAAGAGACGATTAAAGGTTACCAGCGTAGTTAATTCTTTTTCTTAAGCAGGCTATCAAATAATTTGGCGTGATATATCTCATGGTCTCTTAAGCGGAAGAGCAGCTTTCTGATTCCTGCGTCGTCGGTTTTTCTACCTGTCTTATCGTAGAAATCGGCGACCTTGTTTTCTATATCTATATCGGATTTAAGCATCTTCCCTTTATCGGTGGTCTGGTTAACCTCGCTATGCTCTATTACAGGATTGCTATGCATACCGATAAGCTCTTCAGCCAGCCAGCCGAGATGTTGCATTTCGTTTATCGCCTGGTCATCAAGCTGATTCTTAATCTCTTCATCTTCGGTTATATAAGACTGGAACAGGTATTGCAGGATAACCGTGTATTCATGTTCAATGCCCCAGTTCAACGCTTTCACTAGGCTATCACTATGGCTGCCTCTTATGTCTTTCATGCCTTCGCGTTTAGATTTATCTACTAAGTGCTGGAAAGAGCCTTTATGGGATTCCTCGTCTGACAGGATGCGCTCCAGCAGCATTTTTATCTTGGGGTCGTCTATTTGTTTTATATGCTCTCTATACTGGATAATGGCGCCGTCTTCGAGGCTGACATTGTTGGCCATCCATTCGGGTACCGTGGCGCCAGCCATTATCATGGTACCTCTTTTGAGGCTGGGTTTTCCGCCCAGTTCGACAACTTTCCTGGCCAGCCAGTCAAGGTGGCGCATCTCTTCACGAGCCAGAGCTTCGATTCCGCAGGCAATCTCGCCTTCGCCCATGGCATAAGCATGGCTTAAATATTGGATAATAGCGCCGTGTTCGCCTTCGATGTCTTGGTTAAATAGTTCTATAACCTTTTCTTTTTCCATTTTATCCTCCCTTTTATAATTACCCTCCATCCAGCGAGTGGTGCTCCCTGGTAGTAAAGTAGTTTTCGGGATCGCTTAAAAACTCGTGATAGTCAAGTAGTAGCAGGTAATGCTCTCTTTCCTCGGCTGCCAGGGATTTTAAAAAGCTCTTCCCGGTTTCGTGAGAAGCATTACTAGATATAGCTATATAATAATCATAGCTTTTATTCTCCATATCCATCGCCGTTTCAACGTCTTGAAGTTCGCTTTTGGCTGGTTTTATGCCTTTGCCGATTTCTGTTATAGCCTGCCTGAATAAATTCTTGAGCGGTTCGTTTTTGCTAGTCTTTATGCTGATTTCAGGCCAGCCCTTATTTTGGCTGATAGAGCTATAAATATCTTCAAATTGACAGAGGTGGACGTCCTCGGCATCTGCCAGTGACTTTAATAACTTTGTACCCAGCTTATTGCCGCTGGTACGGCTGGCTTTAAGGTAAAACTCTTTGCCGTCAATCTCCATCCGGATGGCTTTTAAGAGGATATTTAGGGTTTCCTGCTGTTCGGTATCCAAAATAAACTCCGTAAGCTACTTGTGCTTTATTATATTAGGAAGATGCCTTTTGAAGTTATTATATATTCTAATTATATTTACTAAAAAGACAAAAAGCAATTACCCAAACCGCTGGTGTTAAAGGAAAAGCGTTTGTGGTAGAATGAAAAACCATTCATAAAGAGAGGCTGGTTATGGAGAATCTTAAAGTAAGCGATTTGTGCCATCCCTGCTCGCTCGCCTTTTTCGTCCGAGAAAACGATGGCATAGAAGCAGCTATCAGGCGTTTCGCTTCTCAGCCGGAGGTGCATGCTCTATTCGTAGTGGATGAAGAAAGAAAGTTAAAAGGTCTGGTTAAAATCAGGCATCTTCTAAACTGGGTTCGCTTGAAGCTGGGCGTCAGCCGTGAGCGCCGTAATATCACCGTTGACGAAGCGTTTGATGTGGTCAAGCTCAGTCAATCAAATAAAATAGGCGATATAATCTCACCGGCGGTATCGGTAAAACAGGATGATTTACTGGCTCACGCCCTGAATTTAATGGCTAACGAAGAGCTGGTTGAACTGGCGGTCATTGATAATAACGATAAGCTGATCGGTGAGGTTAAACTTACAGGGATTATGTCCTATCTTCTAAATAGTGGCTTCGAAAGCAAATAAACAAGTCTAGCTTCTATTAAATACCCTCTTCTATTATCCTGTAGATACGCTTTATATCTATACTGCGGCGTACCAGGTCGGCCAGCTTATCATATTCCTTATCTTTATTAAATGTAGTAGCTCCAGACACTTCTGGAATACCACGGTAACGACGGATGGCGTTAATCAGAGAATGCCTGAATGAGTCGTTATGGAATATGCCGTGAATATAGGTGCCGAAAACGGTTCCTTGCTCGTTGATGGCACCGTCTGCGTAATCGGCACTACCTTTGGGGGTTTCCAGTATGTGGAAGGCATTATTGCTACCTCTGGTTTCCGTTCTGCCCATATGAATCTCATAGCCGGTAATTTCCTGCCCGCTCATACCTTCAAGCAGGCCGTGATTGGCGCTTACTTTGCCTCTTATTTGAGTGGTTGACTTATCGCGAGCAAAGGTAGTTATAGTATGTAGCAGCCCCAGCCCCAGGCTACTGCTGCCTTTATCGGATTCAATGCCCTCTGGGTCACGCAGGGATTTGCCCAGAATCTGGTAGCCGCCGCAAATGCCGATTACAGGCGTACCATTTTTACTTGACTTTGTTATAGCTTCCGCCAGGCCGCTCTGCCTCAGGAAACTGAGGTCGGCAATCGTACTTTTAGTGCCCGGGATTATAATCAAGTCAGGATTCCCCAGTTGCCACAGTTCGTTGACATAACGTATCTTTGAGCCGTTTTCTTCAAGGGGATCAAAGTCATCGTAGTTAGAAATACGAGGCAGGCGAATGATAGCGATATCAAGCTCGGCGGAAGCCGGCTGGTCTGATTTTTTATCAAGGTATACGGAATCTTCCTGGGCTATAGATATATTGCGGAAGTAGGGAATGATACCGAGTACGGGAACTCCGGTGCGTTTTTCGATAGTTTCTATTCCCGAACCGAGCAGATTGACATCGCCGCGGAACTTGTTGATAACGAAGCCCTTGAAGAAGTTGCGTTCTTCTTCGTCAAGCAGGTCAAGTGTACCTACCAGCGAGGCAAAAACACCACCTCTATCTATATCGCCGACCAGGATTACCGGGGCGCTGGCCATTTTGGCGATTCTCATATTGACGATCTCGGTATCTTTTAGATTTATCTCCGCCGGGCTGCCGGCACCTTCTATGATGATAAACTCATATTCCGATTTGAGGTGGTTATAGGATGTTTCTACATCTTTAAAAAGTTCAAGGGAGTGCTTATGGTAATCCAGCGCCGATATTGTTTTAAGCGACTTGCCGTGAACCACTATCTGAGAACGGGCGTCCGCCTCGGGCTTGAGAAGAATGGGGTTCATATGAACACTGGGCTTGATGCCGGCCGCCTCTGCCTGGACGACCTGGGCGCGACCCATCTCGCCGCCTTCTTCGGTAACGAAGGCGTTAAGAGCCATATTCTGCGCCTTGAAAGGGGACACTTTATAGCCGTCCTGCTTAAGGATACGGCAGAGAGCGGTAACCAGAATACTCTTGCCGGCGTCGGAAGAGGTCCCCTGAATCATTATGGCTTTAGTCATAGTAAATAAACCCTGCTTGATTTTAGTCTATTATAGCAGTTTAGATAAGCCTTAACTAATTCGTCTTTCTTTGCCTGTAAACAGATAGAAATGTATAATAACTGTAAATCGTGAGCGTTCGTGAGTATCAACAATTCGGAACAAGCAGAGATAATTATAAAAAGGCTTGAAGAAGCATACTCCGATGCCCGTACAGCCTTAAAATACAAAGACCCGCTTCAGATGCTGGTAGCCACCATACTATCCGCCCAGTGTACCGATGTTAAAGTAAATCAGGTTACCGAGCGCCTTTTCAAGAAATACCGTACTTTAGAAGATTATGCCAGTGCTGATGCCGCCGAGTTTGAGCAGGATATAAAATCTACAGGCTTTTTCCGCAGTAAGACTAAAAGCATTATAGGTGCAACGAAGTTAATAAAAGAAAGCTTTGGCGGGGAAGTGCCAAAGACTATGGATGAGCTTCTGATGCTGCCCGGCGTCGCCCGCAAGACAGCTAATATAGTGCTCTATAATGCTTACGGGGTAATAGAAGGCATCGCCGTGGATACCCATGTACGGCGGCTCTCACAAAGACTGGAGCTAAGTAACAGTAGCGACCCGGTTGAAATAGAGAAGTATCTGATGAAGCTGGTGCCGAAGGCAAAATGGGGCAAGATTACCAACCTTTTAATAGACCATGGGCGGGCGCTCTGTATGGCTCGTAAGCCAAAATGCCAGCAATGCTTCCTTAACGATATCTGCCCCTCGGCGTTTAATGTCTAGTTTATTTTACTTAAGTTAAACAACCTTGACGTATTGTCTGCGGTAATGCGGGCGACCTCGTCTACTGGCAGCCCTTTTATCTCAGCCAGTTTATTTACAGT
>DAOUMG010000028.1:0-9441 GCA_034411935.1 Dehalococcoidaceae bacterium | reverse complement strand
AAAGGTGGTTAAGAAGTTCTTTTATGAGTGGTCTTACCTCTTTTTCAGTGAGGTTTGTTTTAAGCATGCGGACACCACAGTTAATATCGAAACCAACGCCGCCGGGTGAAATAACCCCATCACTTACCCTGGTAGCGGCCACGCCGCCTATAGGGAAGCCATAACCCCAGTGGATATCGGGCATAGCCAGCGACCGGCCGACGATGCCCGGCAGAAAAGCGACATTAGCCACCTGTTCGGCGGCGCGTTCTTCCCAGATATGCTCCAGCATGGACTCGCTGGCGTAGATAAGCCCCGGCACACGCATGCCGTCTTTATAGCCGATAGGTATTTCCCAGCGATAATCGTCTATTTTGTTAAGTATATTAGAGAAAGACTCCGCCATAGAAACCTCGTTTAGATGTCAAAGATAACCTGAGCTTTATAGCCATTTTCGTGCTCAATGCCAAGCATATGGTAGGTAGCTGCCTTAACTCCTCGTTTTATTATGTGCCTGGTTGGTTTTATCTTTTCACCATAGACTATAGCTTGAAGCTCGGTATCGTTTAAAGCGATGATATCAAATCTGCAAAAGACCATGTTAAACTTATCAAATAGGTAAATAAGCTCGTTGAGCCATTCGAAAAGAAGTCCCTCCTTATTTGTAGCAGTGACTTTTACCATTCTTTTGACAGAATCCCTAATGCTTTCAAGCTCGGTTATCAGGCTGAAGAGTCCTCTGGCGGTATTAGCGAAGAGTTGCTTAAGATTCTTGCCATAAGCGATGATACCTATATCAGCGGTATGCTCCATTAGCTCAAAATCATTCATTTCGTCTATTTGAATTATAGCATCTTTTTTCCGGATAGAAATGTAAAGGCTTTATGCTTTTACATTTCTATCTTGTATAATAAAGCATAAGACTTTAGCAAGGAGATGACCTATGGGTGATATAAAATCTGCATATGAGCTGGCTATGGAAAGGGTTGCCAGGATGGGAGAGGCCACCGAAGAAGAAAAAATACGCTGGAAGTACCAGCCTGAGGGAGAAAAACTGGCGGCAGAATACCTTGAGGAAGAGATAAACCTGGCAATAAAACTAGCCGAATATGATGAGAAAGCAAGGGAATATGTAGTCGGTGCTCTGGCAGAGATACTAATCGCCAACATAAATCTGGTTAAAAATGATGATGCCAAAATAAGAAATAAGAGGGCGATGGAAGGTATTAAAACCATAAAGAAAGATAAGGTGGCGGTGGAGAATGTATTCAGTAAAATGCGAGCGCTTTTTAGCCATGAAATGGAGCAGGGAGACCAGCAACGCCAGCAGATATATCAATCTATGAAAGAACAATTCCAGCAACAGATGATGCAAGCGGCACAGCAGCAGTACGGGCCACAAGCAGCCAGGATGAAGATTGACGCTGAAAATAACCCTCAGTTCAGAGAGCAACTGAACCGGGTGATGGCTAGAATGGAATCAAGCTATATAAAACAGCTGGATGAATATAAGAAAGAGCTAAAAGCTATAAAGTAGTATGGATATCCGCGACCCAAAAATAAGATACGCCGTGATGCATACTAAAATACTAAGGCCGCCAGAACAAACCCTGGCAACTTTCGGAATAACCAATATCCATTACTACCTGCTTACCGAGCCGATATATCTGGAAGAAGAAGAGGAGAAGGATAGCGAAACGGTAATCAGGGAAGGTAACGTAATATCCCAGCGGCCAAGGGTGGTAACGCCTAATTATATGAACCAGCTTGAGGGCTTTGGTCCAAACGCCAAAAATTACTTAAAAGAAATAATGCGTCAGTTTGGGCACGACGCGCCCGGCTTATTCTATAATTATAAGAACGATCAAAAAGGACTAAATATAGTTAGCAGTAGACTGATGCTGGTTGCGGATAAAATAAGCACGGAAATAGACGAGCGTGGCGAGAAGCTGGCGGTTATTATTAAAGGCGAGGACGAATTGTGGGATGTTTCCCTGCTTAAATTTATCTACGAACTAACGGCTAACTCAATAGCGGGTAATCTGATGCAACTGAATTCAAGGGGGCTTCTCAGGATTGATGAAGAAGGCATTCCTATGGATGCCAGGCTTAGAATAGAAGAGCACTTCAGCAGTGTCATCAGGGGCGATAGTTCGCCGGCAGAGCCCAAAGATGAGCTAGAACGATGGAATCTCTTTGAGGAATACCAGGATAGGTTTTTTAGGCTCTTTCAAAAGAAGTAGCATATATTATATCAGGAATTGTTTTATAGGAGTATTTATTATGGAAATATCGTTGATAAGAGCACGAGACTTATCAGAAGCCTGGTTTTTCTGCCTGCGAAAAATTATCCAGGAAGGCTGTGAATATAAAATTGAGAGGGGTAGCTACGCCGGGCAATATCGCAAGGAACTGGACTTTGCCATGATACAGATAAATAACCCTCATACCAGACCGCTGATTCCGGATGTTCCGCAGGGAGTACCGGCGCCGTCAACAATGGAATATGTCGAGAGCTATCTACCGTATCTGATGACGGCTCATCGGGCGGAAGGCGAGCAATATACATACGGCCAGTATCTTGAAAAACAGATTGGCGAAGTTATCAAGATGTACAAGAATGATGGTTACAATACAAATCAAGCCTTTATGGCGGTGGGTGACAGCCAGTCTATTTATCTGGAAGACCCGCCCTGCCTGCGGTGCATAGACACCAGAATACGGGATAACAAGCTTAATTTTATCGCCTATTTCCGTTCATGGGACCTCTGGGCGGGCTTCCCATCTAATCTTGCCGCCATACAACTACTAAAGGAATATATGGCTGACGAGATTGGAGTGGAAGATGGCGAGATTATCGCTATGAGCAAGGGGCTTCATCTTTATGATTATTCATGGGAACTGGCAAAAATAGCTGCAGGTATAGCCTGATTTGCTCGTAAATAAAGATTTTGCTACACTTAAGTTCGCATCATGGGCCGCTAGCTCAACTGGCAGAGCAGCTGACTCTTAATCAGCAGGTTACAGGTTCGATTCCTGTGCGGCTCACCAAGAATCCAATACGAAACCGCAATAATATACCCCCCTTCCTTTCAAAACTTGTTAACAATGGACTCCCTGTTTTATTAACGAAGCTCCTTACTTGCTAGAAATGCGGTAATGCAAAGTATTCCTAGCATAGAGATATAAGGGTATTAAGTAATTGAGCTTATCGCGAGGGATACATCAATGGAAAACCAATCAGAAGAGTCGATTCTCCCAAATGTAAGGAAGTGATATTGCCCAGTCTTATTCAGGAGCAAGTAAATTATATAATCTATGAAGCGGGTACCCTTCGGGATAAATGTATCATAAGCCTATTCGCTTATCTGCATAGGTAAATATATGGTAAAAGTACTACCTTTGCCCTCTTCGCTATTAACATCTATTCTGCCGTGGTGCTGTTGGATGATTCCGTAGGATACCGCTAAGCCCAACCCTACACCCTCAACCTGCTTCTTGGTACTGAAAAAGGGTACGAATAAATTCCTCATATTCTCTTTTGATATTCCACAACCCGTATCTTTAACTTCTATCTTAAAATCGTTATTTATGATAGAAGTGTTAATTGTCAAAATACCCTTACGCGACATAGCCTGAACGGCGTTAATAATCAAGTTTGTAACAACCTGCTTTATCTGGTTCGGGTCACACCTAATTTTCGGAGGAGACGGAGTTAAATCTCTAACTAACTTAATATTCTTAGATTTAAATAGATAAGAAACAAGGTCGCAGGATTGTTTTACTATACTGTTTATATCGGCATATTCCATGTCGGATAGATTCTGGCGTGAAAAATCCATCATTCCCTTCACCAGTTTACTGGTACGTTTTATTTCCATATCTATTTTGCCAAGGTAATCTAGAGCCGTCTCTTTTGAGATATTATCATCCTTAAGTTTCCTGATGAGTAGCTGTGAATATGCCAGAACACCGGCTAACGGATTATTAATCTCGTGGGCTAAAGAGGCTGCTAGCTGCCCCAGGGATGTTAGTTTTTCCGCCTGAATTAACTGCTCCTGGCTTTCTTTTAGCTGCTGATGTATTTTTTTAAGTTTGGTATAAGCTGTATTTAGCTCAAGCGTAGTTTTCTTTTCTTTCTCTATATTGTTGAGCTGCATTGCCAAAAATAATGATATTAAAAAAGCGAAGGCGACAAAAACAAGGGGTCTAACCAAAGCGTCAGGATATGGCGAAAAGAATATTGCTCGGGGTAGAACGATGATTAAAAAGGCTAGCGAAGCTACCAAACTACCAGGGACCCGGAAGACGATGGTGGCATAGATAACCGGGATAAAGAAAATGGTACGGTGAAGATCGTGCACGCTGGTGAAGAAAGGATTGTTAAAAAAAGGTTTATCTGAAAGCGGCATCTGGTCTACATAATAGATCAAAGCGCCTACAGCCATAAGGCATAAGATTATCCAGAAGTGGCGGTTTTTGAATAAACTGGTGCCTGATTTAGGCAGTGATATCCCAGCTAGTTTCTGCCTAAATCTATTCTGCCATTTCTCTATAACAGATACCGACCTATTTTCCTCTGGCATATGACGTTCTGAAAAAATGGAAAAGTTACAGTTACCGGTATAATTCAACCCCGGATATTCTAGACCCTTCCCTCCACCAGAGAGTCTACGACGCCGGGATCCGCCAGCGTGCTGGTATCACCTAAATCGCTTACATCTCCGGCGGCGATCTTCTCAAGTATTCGTCGCATTATTTTACCACTCCTTGTCTTGGGTAAAGCATTGGTAAATTGGATCTTATCCGGAACGGCAATAGGACCTATTACCTTGCTAACATGGTCTTTAAGCTCTTTTTCAACAGGCTTACCTGTTTTTAAACCGCTAACCAGGGTAACAAATGCATAGATACCCTGCCCCTTTATAGGATGAGGCATGCCCACAGCGGCCGCTTCGGCTACTTTTTCATGGGAGACCAGGGCGCTTTCTACCTCCGCTGTGCCTAGGCGATGTCCTGAAATATTGATAACATCGTCTATGCGCCCCATTAACCAGTAATAATTGTCCTCGTCTTTGCGAGCCCCATCTCCGGTAAAATAAAACCCTGGAAATTTAGAAAAATAAACTTCCTTAAATTTCTCCGGATCCCCATATATGGTCCTCATTATGCCGGGCCACGGTTTTTTAATACATAGGAAGCCGCCTTCATTCAAGCCGACTTCATCGCCGTTGCTGTCTACTATGACCGGTTCAATACCAGGAAACGGCAAAGTAGCCGAGCCTGGTTTGGTCGCAACGGCTGCCGGCAGGGGAGTAATCAAGATGCCGCCGGTTTCCGTTTGCCACCAGGTATCGACAATGGGGCACCTACCGCCGCCTACAACATTGTAATACCACATCCAGGCTTCGGGATTGATAGGCTCGCCGACGCTGCCTAAAAGCCTTAGGGAAGATAGGTCGCATTTTTTAACCCATTCCTCGCCTTCTCTCATCAGCGCCCTTATAACCGTAGGCGCTGTATAGAAGACGTTAACGCCGAATTTTTCAACTATCTTCCATAGCCTGTGCGGATGCGGGTAAATCGGTACGCCTTCGTACATCAAGGTGGTCGTTCCTATTGCCAGCGGGCCGTAGATTACATAGCTATGGCCGGTGACCCAGCCGATATCGGCGGTACACCAGTAGACATCCTCTTCCCTGATATCAAATATCCACTTGGTCGTCTGATAGGCGTAGAGCAGGTAACCTCCCTGCGTATGGACCACGCCCTTGGGTTTTCCCGTTGAGCCGCTGGTATAGAGAATAAAGAGCGGATCATCAGCCCACATTTGCTCGGGTTCGCATTCTGTGGAGATGCATTCGTCGGCCATTTCTTCGTGCCACCAGCGATCCCTGCCTTCAAGCATCTCGCTATGACCTTCTAGCCTCTTAACAACTATCACATCTTTTACCTGAGGACAGTCAACCAGGGCTTCGTCGGCCATTTCCTTGCTTCTGATAGCTTTGCCGCCGCGATGGTATCCGTCGGCAACGATGAGTAATTTTGAATTACAGTCATTTATTCTTTCTTTTAGCGAAGTAGCGCTGAAACCGCCGAACACCACGCTATGAATAGCGCCTATGCGGGCGCATGCAAGTACGGCGATGGCTGTCTCCGGAATCATCGGCATATAAATTGTTACCACATCTCCCTTTTTAACACCCAGCTTTTTTAGGACATTGGCAAACTTACAGACCTCTCTGTGAAGTTCAAAGTAGGTATATGTCTTAACCTCGTCTTCTCTTTCCCCCTGCCAGATGATGGCCGCCTTGTTGCGGCGCCAGGTCTTAAGGTGGCGGTCGAGGCAGTTATAACAAACGTTTATTTTGCCGCCTATAAAGTATTTTATTTCAGGTTTCTTGATAAAATCATACTCTAAGAATTTATCCCACTTTTTATACCAGACAAGCTGATCGGCAAGCTGGCTCCAGAAGCTCTCGGGGTCTCTAACTGACCAGTTATATAGAGCATTATAAGTTCTGAGGCTGTCCACTTCGCTTCTATCTTGAAACTCCTGAGGCGGGGGGAAAAGCCGGGTTTCCTTGAGCATGGAAACAATTTGTTTTTTCTGGTCTTCCTTCTCCTTGGCCGGTTTAACCTCCGGTCTATCTGGGAGACTGGTTAAAATATCTTCCAGCATCTCATCAAGTTCATCCAGTGTAAAGGGTTTAGTTAGATAATCTATAGCTCCGCTTTTCATCGTTTTAGTTATGCTTTCTACAGAAGGGTAGGCAGTAACGATAATCGTTTTGATGTCCGGCTGGTATTCGTTTGCCTTTTCGATTACTTCGACCCCGCTTTTACCGGGAAGCCGGAGATCAACAATAGCGCAATCAAAATGTGTCTTCCGAAGAAGGCTTATCGCTTTATTACCGTTCCCTACGGCTGTTACGTTATAGCAGCCGACGCTCAGGTAATCCACTAAAAATTCGCGCATTGTTTCATCATCTTCGACAATGAGAAGAGAGGGATCTTGTTTTTTATCTACCTTTTGTCCTAACGCATCAGATGCCATATGACTCCTCCTGAAAAAGTACTTAATTTAACACCTATATCAATGCCCGATTATTAATGTATAAATGCTTCTCTCATTTATTCTATAACGTTAAAGTATAAAATCAACAATGTTATATTACTTAATACGTAGTTTAGGCAACGAACGACCACATTCTATCATATGTTTTTGAAATAGTATATATGTTTAAAATGTACTAAAGATATACTATGTAAGCCTGGTTAAACACAAGATGAAAAGCTGCCTCTACCCCGTATCGGGGATTAGGGGAAAAGCCGGCATCGATAACTGTTAGCTATAAACAAGGATTATAAGACGAATATATTCTAACGGACGCTAGCGAGCAGTATGAAATAGGTTATTCTTTAGCTGAAACTGTTACCCTGTTTATTCAAGCGAAGTAACCATATACGCTGAGGAGAGCGATTTTAATTTGGCCGGGATAACTGTTAACGTTTAAACGTAAGTACAAGTTGGAGGATAAGGTAGTAGTTTTATCTTTGATATCTAATCAGCAAAGGCTCCCAAATCCTTCACGGGCAAATGGATATACCCTTCCAGAACCTTACGGAAATGATATCCATAGACGCTTAAACTTATGGAAAGAGGAAACTTGCGTGGCTGTTTAATCAGGGTAGAAATGAACATTCTCCAGTATTGACATCTTCCCCTCTCCCTTACCCCCAGAAACCACATGGATTTAACCAGAGCTTTGATATGTTGTAGTTTTAGCCTACCGGCTATTTTATGCTGTGGCTTGTATTCTTTGAGGAACGACTTGATACGTTCATAGTATTGCTTTGGAGCGTAAATGGTCTTAAGGATATGCCGGTAACCGTTTATCAGCGTTTCACAGTTCATTCTGGGGATAAAATTAAGTGAGCAGTCCGTATTATTGCCGCTGACGCCTTTTATTATACGATTCTCTTTCATCAGGCGCTGGTATAATCTGGTGCCACGAGGAGCGTTCAACAAGCCGACCATAGCGGTAACGATGCCGCTCTTTTGGATGAAGCTGATCTGGCTCTTGAAGATAGAAAGCGGGTCGCTATCGAAGCCTACGATAAAACCTCCCTGTACCTCCATGCCGTAGTTCTGGATCTTCTTTATAGACGCCAACATATCTCGGTTTGTATTCTGAGGCTTGGCACATTCCACCAGGCTTTCCTCGTTGGGAGTCTCAATACCTATAAATACTGTGTTGAAGCCAGCTTCGACCATAAGTTTCATCAGCTCATCGTCGTCTGCCAGATTTATAGACGCTTCTGTGAAAAGGTCGAAGGGGTGCTTCTTGCCTTTCCTCCACTCTATTATGGCTGGAAGTATTTCAGTCTTTAGCTTTCTTTTATTACCAATGAAGTTATCGTCAACTATAAATACGCTGCCCTGCCAGCCCCTATAGTAAAGTACTTCTAATTCAGATAATAACTGTTCCCTGGTCTTGGTACGAGGTTTATGCCCGTTAAGGATGATTATATCGCAGAATTCGCAGTTATAGGGACACCCTCGTGAATACTGGATATTCATAGAGGAATAATGCTTCATATTAATAAGAGACAAGAGAGGTATGGGAGTTTTACTTATATCCGGTCGCTGGTCCGATGAGTAGATATGCTTTGGACAGCCTTTCTCAAGGTCTTTTAAGAAGCTAGGCATGGTTACCTCCGCCTCACCGAGTACAAAGTGGTCCACTCCTTTGTAGTCTTCATATCCTGTGGTGAATAAAGGGCCTCCGGCAACGACTTTGGTACCGATCTCGTTACACCGTGCGATAACATCTCTTGCCGAATCCTGCTGTACCACCATAGCGCTTATAAAAACATAATCAGCCCATATAATGTCCTTATCTTTTAGCCGGCTTACATTCATATCAACCAGCTTTTTATGCCAATCGCCGGGAAGCATCGCCGCTATTGTAAGCAGTCCCAGCGGCGGGAAGGCCGCCTTTTTAGAGACAAACTTCAAAGCATGCTTGAAACTCCAGAAGGTTTCCGGGTAATCGGGATAAACAAAAAGAATCTTCATAATGTTTTACATAATCTGATTATATTTTAACAACGAAAAAAGCTACGAAACGGACTACGCTTATTTCTTCAGTTAAACTTATCAAGGCGTTACCTTATCACCTGCTGTAAAAGTAATCTAGTATCTTCTTTGCCTTCCTCCTCCTCCTCGGCCACCTCTGAACCCGCTGTCTCTTCCGCCACCAAAAGATCCACCGCGTCTGTTATCGGTACGTGGTCGAGCCTCGCTGACATCAAGCTGTCGGTCTTTTAAAGATTTACCCTTAAGACCAGTAATAGCAGCTTCTGCGTCAGAATTTGAGTTCATTTCAACAAAACCGAATCCTTTTGATTGCCCGCTGTGCTTATCGGTTATGATACTCACAGATTTTACTTCTCCGA
>DAOUMG010000027.1:0-9908 GCA_034411935.1 Dehalococcoidaceae bacterium | reverse complement strand
CTCTTTAGCAGCTCGGAGCAATAGTGAGCGACGGCCTCCGCCAATATGTCTATGTCGTTATTCTGAATCATTTTATCTCCTGTGTGGTTAGTGACCATATCATGTACATTACTGTATTGTATAACACAACTTGGTTCGGAAGGCAATAACTCTCTTCTGAAGATTAAGTTTAGGGTCAATTGTAGCCTGAAAAAGTTTTAGGTTGGTATTAGTAATATATATAGGGCGGGAAAGTGAGCAGGGGGGGTCGACCTGCTAAATGTCTCTATATATATTGAATGGGCCGTATAGGGGATGCCCCCTTGCTCATCACAATTTATCGACCCAACTTAGGCCCCCGTGGTGGGGGCAGCGTCCTCGGAGGTGGACGTAAATGGCTACAAGTTTGTTGTGTTTGGTTGGTCTCGTTATTGTCGTCGCCCTTGTGGGAATGACGGCTGCAGCTGCTCGCAAGGGCAGTGGCGTGAAGTATGACAACCCCGGTGTTGTACGGGGCTACCGATCTAGTCGGAGGGAGCTTCCGCGGATGATGACGAACAGCTGGGGAGCTACGTATCAGAGCTACATTAGAGATGATGGAAGCCGTGGATGGAAGAAGGTCAAGTTTCCTGACCCTGGATTCTCTAGGGAGAAGCTCTCGCCGCAGATGGTCCGCGAGCTCGAGGATTTCATTGCTTCCGCAAAATCTGAGCATGGCAAAGCTGTGCCCGAGTGGGCAGTGTCCTTAGCCTTCTTTGCACCCTTATGCGCATGGGTGCTATGGATCACCATGGCTGCCGTTGATGGGCTCTTTGGAGAGCCCATGGGCTTCGCGGACAACGCTATGCTGTTCCATCTTATGTTTGTGGTACCTATGTGGTACTACGGCATAATGGTAGCACTGGGTGTTGTGGCTCTGATCTGCATGGGCATAGCAGCGATCGTGCGCCGGGTCCGGTCGTGGGTAGCTTGGCGTAGGTTGCCGCATGTCATAAGAGAGTGCTACAGGCTGGGCGGGCGAGTCGTGGATAAGTGGGACGAGCGTGGTAGCCTGGACGCTGACCACGATAGTGAGGATGGGAAGGCCTCGGTTGGCTTTCTTGTTTGCCTTTTCTTGGCCATCATGGTGGTGTGGGCAGCAATTACCGCCCTGGGCTATGGGGCTCTGTGCAGCGCCCTCCTAGAGAAGGTTCTGGGTGGCCTTGCTATCAGGAGTTTGTGATGGTAGAGAATACCCCTTGCTTCCTGTTGCGTGTCGATTTTGTGCTCAATGGAGAGGATTACTGGAGTATTATTCCGGTCCCCGTATCTCGGATGGGCTTCGTCCACAGGGTTGTTCCGGAGATCCTCGGGAAACCTGTCAAGGTTAAGTGCTGGCAGGATACTGGCTACCCACCGCGTGATACATATACACGGAGGGACGTGTACTATCGTAAGGAGGTCCTATGATCGTCAAATTGGCTGAATACGTTTATTGGCCGACCAATGGGGGCGACGTACGGGAGTTGTTTCAGGCACATGAGTTCTCCCGCGTTCTTCAGAATACCGTCGACTATACCGGCATTGGCATTCTGTGCCAGTGCAGCGAGTGCGGGGAGCAGTTCGAGGTGCCGGATTGCATCTTCCGGTTGCGGCATCTCGAGCCTCACTTTCATGGTTCTTCTAGTGTGGTCTTTGATGGCCAGATTGTGACACTGGAAGAGATAGAGGAAAAGGGTATGATTTTCCGGGGCGGGATGGTCGAAGCTCTCCGCTCTGGGTTTCGCCCTCACCAGCTTTTCGATAATAAAATAGCTGGCTAGAGCATATCTAGCATAGGCACTTGGTGCCAACCCCTTGAGTGGGGTATCAGCTAGTCCATCTGGGGATGACGACTGGCTATGACTTAGTTGAAGGGTCTGCTGTAATGGCAGACCCTTCTTCCACTAGAGAAGCTTCTGTCTCTGCACAGCTCAGTTTAACTGAGTTGTATAGAGACAGGGGCTGCGCTAGGGGCCCCAGAACCTCTCGCAAAATTTTTGCGAGGGGCGTTGTATTGTGTCTCTACTGGCTCAAAGGAGGTGGCCATATTGTGTAGAGGCGTTATCCGCAATGGTTGCCGTTTCGTAAACGGAATGACCTAGAATAAAACACTACCTTGTTATTGAATAGGAGAAAGACAAATGTTGGCAAATAACAATGTAGCCCTTGAGAAGTTGCAAAACTTCATTAGGGTCCCAGTCGTCTCGTCTGAGGGGGAGACTTTAGACGAAATCGTGTACCGGAATACGATATTTCCGGTATATCATGAGGTGTCTCAGCCCCGTGATATGAAGATCGTCTGCCATGATTACCCGATCATTGTCGTCCAGTGGGGCTGGACGGGTGATCCAGATGGTAAGCTATCGGTTGTTACCTCAGATGAGCTAAAGGATACGCTCGAATGGGGTGGAAATACGTATCTGATCAACAAGTACGCAGGAACGCAGGTTAAAGATCAGCGTACCCTTGGAGTACGCGCCGATGTGGTCCCATTTTTCAACCGCTGGATTAAGGTGGCATCTGATGCTACTAGGATCCAGAGAGCGGCCCTACCGATGGGCTCTGGCATGTGGAGGGCGGATTCTCTCAAGGTTGTCTATGCCAAAGATGGGATGGTCCTTGGCGAGCCTGACGGCACGTATGCGCCTGATGGCCGCCTTGTGATTGAAGACGGAGCCATCTACGTGGCGGATGACTTGGTGTCTAACTATGAAGGCCCTGAGGTGCTGTACAAGTATAGCAAGCAACACAGCCAAGTGTGGCAGGATCTCCAGCTGACTCCGGCCCTGGAGAAGGCTATTAAGGACGTGGTGGCCGGATACTACAAGGTAACTGGCACCAAGCGGGATGTGTCTTATGAGATCGCGGAGCATATGGAGATGTATCAAACGCTGCGTGACCTTAATCCTCTAATGGAGCGCCATCCTCTCCTGACCCGCAAGGTGGCGAGTGGTCACAGGGATTGGTTCCTAGAGCGATATCAAAGTGTCCCTGTCTTAATGCGGGCAGGGATCGCTGCTCCAATCCCGCGTGATATTGCCTACTTACCTGAGACCCTGGAGACGGGCTATTATGCCTGTCACAGGTATCCGAAGGTTAGCCCAGCTAACACGTATGTTCATAACGTGAAGGAGATAACTGCCAAGATGCGTGACTGGCATGCTTGGCTTAAGTCTCGATGGGGTTTTCAGTGTTCCATTGTTAACAATCGGGAATTCTGGAAGGGCGTGGTGATTACGGTCCCACGCCGTCTCATGCCATTCGGTGCTGATATCGTAACATCGGCCTCTAATGTCAAGCTGGGCCCAAACAGAAAGGATACGATAGAGCGTCGCTTGAAGAATAGCGACTACTATGTGTATATCATGGAGGACGTGTATATTGTTGCCACCCAGGCCTACAAGAAGGGCTCTTTCGCTGGGATCAACATGAAGAAATACATGGAAGACGGAGTAACAGTAGATCCGTCCACTGGGCCTGCGCAGAGCTTCGACTGTGATGGGGACATTAAGAACGAAATGAAGGTCCTGAAAGAGATTGCAGTTGCGTTTATGAAATCTCAAGTAGAAGGCGTATTAAGCCTGAAAGTGCCGAAGCTACCCAAGAGCAAGAAGTTCGTTCCTAACTTCTTGGTCAACGCTTTCCTGGGAGGACGCCTGATAGGCCAATGGACCAACCTTAGGGCTTGGTACTTGGCGTTGCCAAATAGTCGGCGCAAATATGTGCAAAACAAGCTCTACGAGGGCAACTACTTTGATGATGAGACGGGCCAGGTACCTAACGAGCCGACCCATCGGGCTGCCCTTGTATTCTTCGCGCTTCGGATCCAAGAGGCCGTTGACAGCCCTAAAACTATGGACGTAGATATGTTTGAGCGCTTGGGGGACTCAAACAAGGTGCAAGCGATACTATCTACCGCTGGTGTCGATGGCTCTTATTTAAAGAGCCCGGGGTTTGTACACTGGAAGAGGAGCGCGGGGGCGGGGAGCAAGTATCTGCCCAGCTTTGTGTCGGATTTGCCCGATTGGATGCGGATGAGGGCGGAAATTGATGTCGAGTTCAGAACATCTGAAGGGCAGTGGATTGATTCCACGCCCGACATCATGGAGGACTCGATCATTGGCTTCATTATGAGGACCAATGAGCCATATCTTCGTGAGATTTGGAGTAGCTCTGTCAAAGTTGAAGAGCACCTTCCTCTCTCGGAATACACAGGTTGGGCAGGGGTGATGGACAGGGAAATTGTACAGTACTTCGAGTCAGTTTTCTTCCCAGCGTGGGCGAAGCATCGGGCACGGCTCAGAAAAGAACAGAGCATGGGCCTGTATGACATCACAGATCCCGAGCAGGTCTTCCGCAAAGCTCAGACTTGGGCAGCGGAAGCGGCGGCGCTCGTTGAGCAGTACTTCGACGGGGATCGCTGGAAGGCAGCACGCGCTGGCTGGATCGCCTGCCACGGAACGCATCGTGGCAAGAGCACAGCTGCTTTGGTCTTCAATGGGTTCTGGGCCGAATGTCTGAAGATAATTGAGGGGGCGGACAAGGTGCATAGAGAGTTCACGAAGACGTTGGTGATTGGTCTAAAGCATCACTTTGCAGGTACCCCTCCAAAAGAGTTTACCTGCACTGTGGAGATCGTCAACCGTACAGACCACTCTGGGCGCAAGGCGGTTGTGGCTAAGACTCCAGTTCACAACCTTCTTCGGGACAACGGCAATGGCTACCCCGACTTCTGCATAGGGGCTGTTCAGAAGATCGAACGCCCGCATCTGAGAGCTGGGTATGTTGTTCCTGAGCTTGGCACGTATGAGGGCCACTTCAAGAGGGTAGAGGGGACCTCGAGCTGGTCTGTTAACCTAGTCGTTGCCGAAGACTAGGGTTCACGCATGTCGCGCTCCATCTCCCTTGCTTCATATCGGGAGATGGAGTCGACATAGTTGTTGTTTGGATCGTTGGAGTGGCCTTTCACCTTGCGAAAGGCCACCTCCACATTGTTGAACTGCACGGCACCCCAAAATGCCGCTATTAGTTGAGCAATGTGGAGGTGTTTGACGTTCCACCCTTTGGCCAACCAACCTATTACTAGGTTAGAGTCGGTGACTATTTCGACTACGGAATTGGGTGGTGCGTTCTCAACCGCCATCCAGGCGGCAAAGAGCTCCGCCATGTTGTTTGTACCAATAAAGGAGCCACTGTATTCTTTGCCGTTGTCCATTAGGACGGCCCATCCTGCGGGCCCTGGATTACCAATAGAAGAGCCATCTGTGTATGCTACTATTTTTGTTTTCATAACAATATTTTAGCATACATGATGTTTTTTTGGTTCTTATACACCTTGTCTAACAAGGTGGTTGCTGTACGCACGTACTTTGCGTGCGCCTAACGGCGAGAGATAGTCGCCTAACGGCGACTAGTGGATATGGCACTATCCGTGCCACCAATACGGAAAGGGACAACCCCTGTCATCCCTTTTCTGTGCGCTGGGGCGCATATAATCTGGTTAGCCGCGAAAAAGGAGAGCAAAATGGCTAAGATCAAGCTAACGAAAGCCATGCTCGAGACTGCCCGTAAGGCTGCCGAAGCAGAGGTCGTGGACAATGATCGTCCACCCGCGAATGCTACGCTGAATTTCCCCGTGAGTCAGCACATAGCTTTGGCTGCATACCTGGTAGAATCGGACAAGGTGGAACGCGTTCCTGCAGGACTGGATACACTACAGCCCCTCAAGGACTCCGATCCGAAGAAATGGAACGTCTTCAAGGCGCAGAACCCGACCGTCACTTTCAGGTTGGAAGACCGCTCAGAGCGAGGATTCCCACGCATCGTCACCGGGTATCTCTCAGGACGTGTGGTTGCTCAGTTCGTTGCTATGCCCTCCAAGCAGGAGGTCATGGAAGCCCAAGCCGGATAGACGGCCAGGGGTGCGTGAAAGCGCACCCCTTTTTGGTTTAGTAGTGCGACATACATTGCGAAGGCCCGCCAACATGCCTGCGCGATGTATGTCGTACAAGATTGGGAGTGTTCCCTTGGACTGTGAAGTTAGTAGGAGGGACTCTCTCGGCCCAGCCCGCGCAGCCATGCAAGACTAACAGGCGGGATGACCCCGATAACATCGGGTATGAGCCCGGCATCGGCCCCTGTAGATGCGAAATAGATGCCCTAAATGGGAGTAGCCGCTCTCATGAATCATAGCCCCGAGGATAGTTGTTGGGGTGCTTCCCGATGATGTCATAATCGGTTTCAGCCTCCCGATGGCGGTGGAGCATCGGTTGCTCTAAATCGGAAGAACTGGCCCTCCCTGGCGTAAGCCTTGGGATATGAGGGAAGCGGCGAACTAAGACGTTATCCAGGTAACTGTCTGTCTTAGCTCCAGGGACATAGACCCGGCTACCAGCGCTGGCAGAAGCGGGCGCAGATCAGCGGGGGAGGACTAGCCATCCAACTGTTTCGTTTTGAAACACCTTTAATTAGGTGGGCAGCGGCCCATACACCCTCGAAACATTTTCAGTTTCAGCTAGGAGGGAGCCATGAACATTACCATTCTAGATATTGTGGTAGGAGCTTGCCTCATCCCATGGTTACTGTTGGGAATAGCAAGCTTAATCAGCTATACCAGCTTCATTCGAAAGTGCGAGGCTGGCAGGCAGGAGTCAGAAGATGGCACTATTCAACGTAGGTAAAGTCCTTCTGGTGGGAGAGGATTCAAACCTCAAAGATATTAAGGTTAGGGTCACATTCCCGCTAGGAACAAGGATCGAGTCCGTTCAAGCAAGTACCGAAAAGCAGGCACTGGCACTGGCAATGGCAAAGTTGGGTCACGAGCTACCAATAGCAAGGGTGCCGCTAAGATCGGAAATCAGACCCTAGTTAGGGTCAGGGAGAAAGCCATGACTTCTCTTATAACTCCCCTGTAAGCGGGTTGAACCCGCAGCTACGTTCCGAGAGGACATTATATGGAATTCATAATCTAGGTCAAAAGAGGGATGGCCCCCTCTGAGAATAGTTCAGCCGGTAGCCTTCGCCGGCTGACGAGATAGTTCCAGCACGACTGGAACTAGTTCTCGTCAGCCTGTAAGGACAAAAAAGAGCCTAGCGGGCTGAAAGTCCACGCGCTATCTGCGTGGCGTCGGACAGCAGGGTGATTGCAAGCACCCTCCTCCGATAAAAGGAAGCGCATAGGGCGAGGCCGACGGATCCCTCCAGCTAGAGCGATCTGTCTCGGGTAGCTCCCGATAGAGTCAGTGCACGACTCTGGCCATGATTTTCTCAGTTTAACTGAGAGAATGATGGCTGCAGTCGTGCAGCCATAACCCCGAAAGGGGCGCAAAAAGGAGAGTGTAAAAGTGGAGAACACCGTAATAAAAGCAAAAGCAGAAGTGAAGGAAAAGGTGTGGGACCTCCCAGTCCAGGGATTGAAATACCCTCACCCAACCGCACGCGAGTTCCTCGGACCAAACTGGTCTAAGGATGGCCAATTGATCAGCCTGACGATCAACGCATCAGGCGGGCCTGTCCACCGGATTGAAACACCCCAGTCGGCGTACCGCTACGCAATGGCGGCACTAGACTTAGTCCTCCGGTACAAGTGGCTGCGCGAGGGGAAGCACTTGTCAGTGACGTTCAGCCAAGGAATGGGGTTCATCCCCCAGGCAGGCGTTGCACGCTTCGCAGATGGGAACTGGTATCAGGTGAACATCCTGAAGGGTGGACAGTTCCAGCCCACCAGCGCTATCGTATTCGATACGCCAGAGCAGAAACGCCTTTCGGCGCACGAAGCGATGGATACCATACTCACCATGGAAGTCGTCATTGATTCGGGCGACTTCGCGGGGGACGAGATGTCCCAAGTTCTTGGAACGCTGAGGACCGTAAATATGATCTTCAATGCACCGGACATCCCCACGGCGCAAAAGGTACGCCAAGCCATAATCGACAAATCCCGCGAGGGACTGGCTGAGTACAGAATCGCCACCAACATCGCGAAGGCCCCAGGGTACAAGCCGCCCACAGTGTTAGTGGTAGAAGTCGATGGAGACGTAACGAATCTCATCGATGACCACAGCTACAACGGGCAGCGACTGTTCGAAGTAGACCCCGAAACCGGCGAAGAGCTGGGGAAAGGGATCTATTGGGATCACTCCACGGGCGCAAAGGCCCAGGTGAATGGCGTCATCCTGAGGGGGAACAAGCTCAAGACCAAGAAGTAACAGCCAAGGGGCTGGTGTAAAAGCCAGCCCCTCCCCTAGTTTTTTGGCTTACCCAAATATTTTGCGCTCCCCCGCCGGAGCCTAAGTAATAAATCTGCCTGTGGCGGGGGATTGCATACCGTGTATCAAGGAGAGGCAATGCAGAAAATACAAAGGTTTAAACTCTCGCCGAAGATCTATACCTTGCTGTTAGTGGCCTTGATATTGCTAGCGATAGCAATGTTAGGTTACTACCTCGGTGTTGTCCTGGCGGAGGGACTGCCCTTGGTAGAGGCAGGGCAGTTCTTTCTGGACGTAGATGGGAATGGGACGGTGGACTATGTGCACTACATGGAATTCATTCCCAATCCAGGAGGGCCATCAAGCCCTTTACCATAGAGGGGGGAAATGAACATATAAAAATTGCGGTGCCCAGGCAGATGGTAATTTCCCTGCCGGTAGTGGCACTGTCGTCAACCCAAACGCCCGAGCCTCAGCCCAAAGCCAAGGCTGATGAATGCGGGGTAAGTGGTTCATACCCGGAGAGTATTCTCCAGTGGTGTGATATTATCACTGCCTATGCTGAAAAGTATGAGCTAGAGCCTGATCTCGTTGCAGCTGTTATGTTGCAGGAGAGTGGGGGAGACCCAGAGGCTTACTCGCGCAGCGGTGCGGTTGGCTTACTCCAGGTAATGCCGCGTGATGGAATCGCGGCAGGCTTCATGTGCAAAAATGGTCCTTGTTTTTCCGGACGGCCCACAATTAGTGAGCTGAAGGATCCTGAGTTCAATGTTGACTATGGGTCCCGTATGCTGTCTGGGCTAAAAGAGAAAGAAGAAAGTGTGCGTGAAGCGTTAAAGAGCTATGGTCCTATGGATCGTGGCTACGACTACGCAGATAAGGTCCTCTCGATCTACGAGAGGAACAAGGGAGAGTGATATGAGCGAAAAAGCTTCCTTCAAAGATATGCAGAAAGCAGCGGGTGCCTTACTCTCTGTACTACGCGGAGAGGCACGTTTCTTTATGCAAGTATGTATCCCAGATTCTAATGGCAATTGTGTTAACAACCATGAGCTCCGGGACTTTTGTAACCACCAAGACTTGGTGGACGCTGTGAAGAATCACCTCAAACCGCAGATCTGGTTGATCGATATCTCATGCCCGCGAGTGGTAACATCTGCGGATATGTTGGGGTATATAATAAACGATAAGGCGATTGTGGTTGCGAATTTTGGACGCAACGGAGCAGAGGATTGGTTTTCAGCCTTTGTGCTAAATCCGCTTGTCTCCTTCCAGGGTTCTGAGAGGGAGCAGTTTGTTTGCAATGATGAGAATGTGGAAATTGCCACCTGCATTGATGATGAGGACGATCTGTTTAGAGTAGTTGAGGATGGTATCTCTGACTCTATCCAGACATCGAAGGGTAGTCTCTCCGAGAGGGACGGACGGATTGCAAGGCTGGTAGCACTGCAGAAGAAGGTTGCAGTTGTAAAGGGTATATATGCCGAGCTTGCAAATATGCCGGAGGACCCCACCGTCAGTGCCCGCCAGATGGCTGAGGCGGTGATAAAGGCTGAGAAGTTGCTGCAGGAAGTCAAAGACGAAGCTAAGGAAGTTGGCTTCAAGATTTAGGTTTTTGTGCGAGCCGATAGTGTTTGGTTATCTGATCAAGACAGAGCGATTGCGGGTTCGAGTCCCGTCGCTGGCGAAAGCTGGTGTAGG
>DAOUMG010000026.1:0-5786 GCA_034411935.1 Dehalococcoidaceae bacterium | reverse complement strand
ACTTAAATAGAGGCCCGTCGGTGACAAAGGTATGGTAATACCCCACATTCCCATTCGGAGACAGGCTGTGGCGTATCTTAAGCTCTGTGAGCATGTCCTTATCCAGCTTCCGTCCCAGCCAGCTTTCACCCAGCAGCCGGCGATGGAAGCGGCGATAGCCCCCGAAAGCGCCGCTTTTACCGAGTCCGGGGCTGTCTCCAGCGCCACAGCCAGTGCGGCATTATTGCCTGAGGCGCTGCTTTCTAATAACGCTTCAAGTTCTGTACCGGCAGTCAGACGCTCGGCCGGTGCCGGCCCATTGACGAAGCTCCCGTCCTGAGAATCACCGCTTAGCAGTAGTGAATCAGCGTTTTTAGTGCCCCAGTCGCCAACCAAAGCGGTTACCATTGCCAGGTTTTCGTCAAGACGCCGGGTGGTTTCATTTATCTTGAGGCTATCGCCTTTTTCAGCCAGATAGATAATTTCTTCTACCCGCCTGTCGGCCAGCTTGATGTATGCCTCGGTTTTAGCCTCATCCGAGAAAGCAAAAGTGAGCATTACCTGCTCCATTGCCAGCTTGACGGAATAGAGGGCACCACCGGGCATGCTGTTACTGGCGACCACCACTATACCACTGAAAGCGACTAGAAGCGCCAGACAAATACTGACCACCGCCGTCGCCCAGCGAGGCCTGAAGAAGTTAAAGGCGGAACGGCTTCTCTTCTCTTCGGCAGTCCCGGCTTCCTGTAAGAAACGCTGTTTTACCTGCGTTCTGAACTGGGGATCCGGCTCGATAGAAAGCGATATCTTTCTGGTAGCCAGAGCCGCCTTAAGCAGCGGCTCAAGCTCATCTACCCGCTCAGGATAGCTAGCGAGGCAATCTTTTAAGGATTCACCCCCGATTATTATCCTTTCCAGGCAATTATCCAGTATTTCGTCTAGTTTCTTACCATCAATCATTATCCACCACCCCGACCATCGTCTTACGCAGAGCGACGATGGCGCTGTGCTGCAGTGCTTTGACCGCCCCCTGGCTTTTGCCCATTATCTCGGCGACGCGGGCGATAGGCAGCTCACCCGAAAAACGCAGCGAAATCACCTCCCGCTGTGCCTCGGTTAATCCTCTGGTAGCTTTAAGCATCTCTTTTATATCCATTTTTAGCTCGGTGGTCTTCTGAGGATTGTTACTGGAGACGGCCATTGTTTCGTCAAGCGGCACCGAAACCTGCCTCGATTTCTTCCTCAGATAATCAACTAGCTGATTATGGGCGATGCGGTAAAGCCAGGCGGAAAAGGGCACATCACGCCATTTAAAAGAGGAGATAGACTGAGCGGCTTTTATAAACACCTGCTGCGCCATATCTTCCGCATCCTCTCTATTGCCTATTTTCAATACGCAATAACGATAGATCTTATTAAAATATCTCTCGTAAAGCTCGGCGAAAGCCTCCTGCTGGTGCTCCTGGGCACGGCTGACGAGAGCTTGCTCTTCCTGCACTGACAACTCCTGGTCGGCTAGATTTCGGCACACTTTGAGCCTGGTTTTACGAACCGGCAACTCGGTGTTATCCGTGCATAGATTATAACGAATGGAGGCTTAAAAGGATAGCTTGTAGATACCCGGTTGTTAAATAGAACGAAGCCGCTGCTTCTGCCTAGAGCAATCCGGTTGAACAAGTAACGGTTTGTTGTTAAAATGCTCTTGGTGATACAGCCGCTAAGATTTGTGCCCCTGTAGCTCAGAGGATAGAGCAGCGGTTTCCTAAACCGCGTGTCGTGCGTTCGAGTCGCACCAGGGGTACCACTTTTTTAAGGTAAACAACCTGCTCTTATCCTTTATAAAATCTCTAGATTCCAATAATGCTAATAAATAGCTAATAGATTTCTTGGTTGTCGACCTTACTTTCTATCTGCCTCAAACCTTTATAACATAAATTAAAAACACCATTGACACCACCCCAATCGGGGAGTAGATTTGCGTAAAAAGATTTAGGAGAAAATACTTTATGGACTCTTTTTATATCGCTATTTCAATTGTTGCACTGATTATTATCGTAGCGTTATTAATCCTAACCAGGGAAAGGGGTAAAATATACTCTAAACCATCAAATTTGGCCACATTAGGTATAAGCTTAGTAGTTTTAGGTATTATTTTTAGTGAGGAGCCCGTAGTAGGTTATTCATTCATTGGAATCGGAGTTCTTCTTTCAATAGTTGATGCATACAAAAATAGACAGAAATAATAATCAGCTAAGACATCAAGAGAAGATAGAGCCTTTAAAATGGGTTCTACCTCTTCTATTTTCAGACCCAGTGTTTTAACATAGATTAAAGACCTTCGGGGCTTTTTAACCATTTCCGTATTATTAATTTTTCTACTACTTACTGATAAACGGCCTTCTTGACACCAAAGCCTTCTGGATTTACACTGTCAGGGACGAAATAAAGAGGAACTTTTAGTTTGATTTGTCCCACCTGTAAAAACTTAATGATAGTGGTCGAGTACAGCCAAATAGAGCTTGACCACTGCCTAAATTGCCACGGCGTGTGGTTCGACGGTGGCGAGCTTCAGCTACTTCTGGAAAGAATGGGGATTACCAGCTCGGAGCTGGATGCCGACGGCCTGATAAATGCGCCCGTGCCCAAGACAAGAGAAAAGAAGCGTAAGTGCCCCATCTGTAGTAAAATTATGAAGAAAGCCAACATAGGCCAGCAGCCGATAGTAATGATAGACGCCTGTACCAAAGGCGACGGATTGTGGTTCGACGGCGGTGAGGTACATGCTCTGGTAAGCCAGCTGGCTAAAGGTAAAGGCTCGCAGCAGAAGATTATTTCATTCCTTAAAGAGGCTTTCAAAGCCGAGGAATAGGAGATACAAGGAGGTATCTATGTTAGCACTTTGGATAATCCTGGGTATTTTAGTTATCCTGATCTTTGCCTTCATCGTCATCTACAACGGCTTGATAAGGCTGCGCAACCAGGTAAAAAATGCCTGGGCGCAGATTGACGTCCAGCTGAAAAGACGCCACGACCTGATTCCCAATCTGGTGGAAACCGTAAAAGGTTACAAGATTCACGAGCGCGAGACGCTGGAAGAAGTAACCAAGGCCAGAAATCTGGCGCAGAAGCTTTCTGAAAAGGGCAGCGTCGGCGCCCGCTCTCAGGCGGAAACGGAACTAAGCTCCGCCCTGTCCAGGTTGTTACTGGTGGTGGAGAACTACCCCAACCTTAAAGCCAACCAGAACTTCCTGGCTCTTCAGGAAGAGCTGACCAGCACCGAAAACAAGATAAGCTTCTCCCGCCAGTTCTATAACGATTCCGTTCTCAGGCTCAACAACCAGGTACAGATGTTCCCTTCAAACATAATAGCGTCTATGACCGGGTTCAAAGCCGAGGAGTTCTTCGAGGTAGAAGCGCCCGCCGAGAGGGAAGCGCCCAAGGTAAAGTTTTAATATAATCAAGGTTTAAACCTATATGTGGCAGCAGATAAGGTCTAACCGCATACGTTCCTTGGTGCTGGTGGCAGCCATGGGAGCCGTGCTGTTTCTTATAGGCTACTTCCTGGGGCTGTACTTCCTGGATAACGCCATCGGCGGTCTTTTAATCGCCCTGGTATTATGGCTGATAATGAGCCTTATGGCATATTTTCAGGGAGACAGCATCCTGCTGTCAGTAGCCGGCGCCAAGAAGATAAAGCGGGACGACCACCCGCGTTTGTTCAACATAGTAGAGGAGATGAAGATAGCCTCAGGGCTGTCTAATATGCCCGATATTTACATAATAGACGACCCCGCCCCGAACGCCTTCGCCACCGGCCGCAACCCCGATAAAGCGGCGGTGGCCGTCACCACAGGTCTTTTATCCAAGCTAAACCGCGACGAGCTCCAGGGCGTCATCGCCCACGAGATATCTCATGTTAAAAACCGCGATGTTCTTTTAATGGCGATGTGCGGCGTGTTACTGGGCACAATCGTGATACTCGCCTGGCACGGCTCTCGAATTATGATATATAGCGGCGGCGGGCGCAGCCGTTCCTCTTCAAGCGGAGGAGGTGGAGGTGCCGTTATAGTAATCCTGGCGCTGGTGCTGATGATACTGGCGCCCATCATCGCCCAGTTTATCTACTTCGCCATTTCTAGGAAACGGGAATACCTGGCGGACGCCTCCGGAGCACTTTATACCAGATACCCCGAGGGGCTGGCTTCGGCGCTTGAGAAAATCGGCGCTTCCACCCAGCAGCTAAAATCTGCCAACCAGGCGACGGCGCCGATGTATATCTCCAATCCTTTCCGCAAGAAAGGCAGGCCGGTTGCCGAGCTTACCAGTACCCACCCGCCTATCTCGGAGAGAGTCCGCATCCTGCGTTCAATGGCAGGCGGCGCCTCGTTTGTTGACTATGATATCGCCTACAAGAAAATCCACCAGGGAGGCGGCAGCGTGATACCTTCGGCGGTAGCCGCCACTTCGGGAACAGTAGGTATCAGAGCCGCTTCCGAAGCCAGCGAAGCCGTCGGCGAGCCCGATAAGCTGGCCCGAACTCGCGAAACCTCAGACCTCATGTGGAAGCTAAACCAGTACACAACCATAGACTGTCCTTGCGGCACCAGGCTCAAAGCGCCGGCGATATACAAAGGAAAGACGATACGTTGCCCTCACTGCGGGCGGGGACATATGGTGGGGTGAGTTCTACCCCATCTCCTCAACCCGCATACCGCGGCCCATCATCCAGGCGATGCCTTCTTCAATCTGTTTATCTTCGCCCTCAAGCTCAAGCTCCGCCCAGCCACTGTCTTCTGAGACGCTGGCACGTTTGATATTAACTACCACCTCAAACTGATGCCCCAGGGCGTAGATTATCGGCTCTTTAAGTAGCTCCTGCGGGAAATTGATAAGTATTTTCTTGGACATTTTTAGTCCCCCTGGTTGAACTCCTTCATCACTTCCCTTATTTTTTCTTCCAGTTCGTCTTTTGGCACCCTGATACCGCTGGAGCTTTCAAGTTTTTTAAGGCGTTCTTCAAGTATCTCCTGCTCTTTTAAAATCACCCGTACCGCCTCGGCCACCGGGTCGGGCAGCCTGCCGTGCTCCAGGTCCACCTTCGGCTTTCTCTTCTCCTCGACAACCCGCCCGGGTATGCCGACGACTGTAGTTCCAGGTGGGACTGACTTGATAACTACCGAGCCGGCGCCTACTTTAGCTCCCTTGCCTATAGTTATATCTCCCAGACAGATGGCGCCGGCGCCAACCACGGCATTGCTACCGATGGTAGGGTGACGCTTGCCTTTCTTCAGCGTGGTGCCACCGAGCACCACGCCCTGGTACAAAAGGACATCGTCTTCTATAACACTGGTCTCGCCGATGACGACTCCGGCGCCGTGGTCAATAAAGAAGCGTCTGCCGATGGTGGCTCCGGGGTGAATCTCTATACCGGTGAAGAAACGGCTTAAATGAGAAAGCAGGCGGGCGATGAAACGTAGCCCGTGCCGCCAGAAATAATTTGCCACCCGATGCCCCCATAGAGCATGCAGCCCTGGGTAGCAGAAAATGACCTCGGCTACTCCCCTGGCGGCTGGGTCTTTCCTGAAAACGGTATCAATATCTTCTCTGATTGTCTTGAACAAGATAGCTCTCGCTACTATTGAGGTGCTTCTATTATATCACTAAGTAAAAAGTTCATTTGAAAGGTACCGTTCGCCGGTATCCGGCAGTATTACCACGATAAGCTTACCCTCGTTCTCGGCTCTGCCGGCAACTTCCAAAGCCGCCCAGGTAGCCGCCCCGGAAGATATACCGGCCAGTATGCCTTC
>DAOUMG010000025.1:0-7008 GCA_034411935.1 Dehalococcoidaceae bacterium | reverse complement strand
GACAAAGTTGGCGGAGGCTGTTAGAGACGCCCTTCGAGACCTAGATCGGATGGGTCTTATCGATGAGGATTATAGATACTATAAATTAACCCAAGAAGGCAGCAAATTCCCCGTTGCTGACCTTTCGACCGCGTGGCAACAAATAATGGGCGTTTATCTAGATAAGGAGCAGGCTATCTTCTCTAAGAAGATAGCCGAAATCGGCCAAGAGAACTATGACACGCACGTATGTGTCAAAGACCTTACTGCACAACAGATTTTTGAGGCTTTAGGCTGGCCATGGGATGATGAAGGTAAAGCCAAAGGTTACCTCATAACGAGACAGCTCAATGAGATTGGTATGATTAAGCAAAGAGCCTACATGGGTGGACATATTGATGTTATCCCTACTTACGTAGGGATAGTGAGAGTCACACGTGAAGTTGAGACAGAATGGGCTAAACTCATAAAACAGCTAGTCGATGAATGGGAGACAATCAATGTGGACTTTAAGCGAGAATTAAACCTGAATCGTGATAAAGAGAAAGCAGAATTCGTCAGGGATATCCTAGGTCTTGCGACTACAAAATCCAGTGGTCGTCGTTTTCTTATTATTGGCTTCGATAACAATACCCATTCCTTTGCTCAATCTGTTGATTCTGGTATTACCCAAGAACGTCTTGAACAAATCCTATATGCATATAGTGAGCCTACGCCCCATATAAAATATCACACTGTCCCTTGGGCTTCCAGTACCATTGGTATCATTGAGATTTTCAGGGATTCCAAAGAAATTCCTTGTAGAGTCAAAAAAGATATAGGAGGTAAGAACGGCATCAAAATAGGAGAGATCTATGTTCGCCATGGTAGCCATACAGAAGCTCCAACACCAGGAGAGTTAGATGACCTGAAGAAGGAAGCAGCTCAGTGACTGGGGCAACAGTAAAGGGATAAAGGTTAGAGATGGAATTTGAAATATCAGAAGATTTTCAGAAGTGTCTTACGCTAGATGATATTCGAGATTATCATCTTGGCAATGACTTTTATGTTTTTGCTGCACGTTCATGGAGCAAGAAGGAAAACATCGAGCAACTGCAAGGTATACTTGAAAGCTCAATTCATATTACACAAAACTTTCATCCCCGAAGCTAATATAGATACCATAAAGACTGAATTGAACTATAGCAGTTATTGTAAGAACGAAAATACATACCGGGATATGCGTTCTATATCATATACTCGTTTACTATTCCGAGTGAATAGACCAGACAAAACGGATGGGGAAAGTTATATTCTCCAGCTTATTAATGATTTGAGAAACTGCAAGGGGCATCAAAGGGATATTATACAAGCACTTGAGCGATATAGTATGCCATTTAATAGCCCACGCAATGCATTTCTCTCAATTATGGCAGATTTCTGTAAATTTCTGCTAGCTTTTCGGGGGTTTACTGACAGTCTTCTTAGCAGTGAGGTTGGAACAAGTACGGGAAATATAGACGACCCTTGGAAACAATTGGAGATTGTACGACACTATTTTCAAGAACCATTCTAAATAGACTTCGAAACTCCATCCATCACATGAGTAACGAGCCACCTCCTAACGGCCACATTTTAGCATAGCACAACGGAAGTAATTAACTAGGCACATCAATGACATTGTAGATCACAGTAGAGGCTATTCCTCTTCTATACAATCATGACGAAAAGTATAGCTCAAACCCACACAGTTCAAATCCAGAATGGTGGGTCGTCGTGTACAAAAGGTAAAACTTTCGAGAGAGGCTTTGCTTTAACGTTTTAACCTGGATCAAATTTAGTATGCCACTCTACACCTTTCGATGGATGTTGTGCGGTAAATGGGGAACAACGGCTATCGGCTCACAGCACTGTATTGAACAGACGAAAATACAGTGCTAGAATTTGCCTAACAAAAAGTCAATTTATTGAGGGGTGATTCAGCACAGCTTTATAGCAGCACAAAAATCGGTTAATAAAGACTGGACGTTTAACCCTAAAAATGCGTGAGGCGTAGAAAAATGATAGGCGTCGAAGTTGAAAACTGCAATAATATAACCTCTGCCAAGATTCAATTAAGGAAAGGGCATTTAAATATTCGCTTCGCAATGAATGGAACGGGGAAATCAACAATTGCGAAGGCGATTAAACTTATTTCAAATGGCGAAGAACTTTCTGTATTAAAACCATTCGATAGCGATAATAGTCCAAAATGCATACTTTCCGAATCTATTAACCAAGTACTTCTTTTTAATGAAGAATTTGTAGATACGATCGTATTTCAGGAAAGCGAAGTAATTAAAAATTCTTTCGAAGTTTTTATAAAGACGCCGGAATATGAAGCGAGACAAAAATCTATCAATGAAAGACTTAAAAACATCCGTATTGACGTTTACGAAAATGCTGATTTACAAAAAATCGTCTCGGTTGGGAAGGCAGTTCTGTCAAGGTTTTCGCTAACCCAAGCCGGCGAATTAGCGCAACGAGGACTTATAAAAAGTCTGACAAGCTCAGAGAGCATTTTCCAACTTCCAGAGAAACTAGGCAAATTCCAACCATTAATGGACAAGGAATACAACGTGGAATGGGTTGGTTGGAAAAACGACGGTTGGAAATACGACGATAACGGCATTTGCCCCTTTTGTACTCTGAGTTTGGATGAGGAATATGAGAATGAAAAGAAAACGTTTACTGACTCGTATACAAAGTCAAATGTAAAAAATATCAGAGAAATGCTTTCGTATTTTGATCTTGCCAAAGATTTTATGGACGAAGAGAAGAGAGAGAAGCTTTATCAATGCATAAAAGGAACGAAAGATGATAAAGCAATTCTACTTTGGGTTAAGCGCTTCTATCTAGAGCTTAAATACATAGTTGAGAAAATATCCCAGGTGGTAGAATTCAATTCATACCAAATAAAAAGTGAAGATATCTCTCGTCTGGATGATCGGCTAAAAGAGTTAATCATAGACATTTCAGACCTTGAAGTATTCAATAACAAAAAAACCAAGGATTTGATCGAGTTCTTTAATCAGGGAATCACAGCTGTTGTAAAAGAAATCGACTTATTAAAACGTGATATCGGTCAGCTTAAAGGTCTCATTGGATCTGCAAAGCAAAATGCGATTGTGGATATGAATGATTTCTTATCTACCGCTGGTATCAACTATCAAATTGAAATTCGGGAGGAGTCGGAAAACGTATCCAAAACTATATTAAGATACGTTTCAAGAACTAAAGACCCGATCGAAGTAGATAACATCAATCTGCATTTAAGTTGGGGTGAAAGAAACGCCCTCGCTCTGGTCCTTTTTATGCATTACGCTTTAAGTCAAAATCCAGACATAATAATTCTGGATGATCCAATTTCATCATTTGATAGTAATAAAAAATATGCGATTATTAATCGACTATTTTCCTCAAAGAAGAAGAGCTTTTATAAAAAAACCGTATTAATGCTTACACATGATTTGCAGCCAATTATTGATTGCATAATTAATGACAAACCTCATAGGGATTTTGTTTGCGCTTGTTTTCTCCAGAGTAAAAACGGTGAGATTTCTGAACAAGAAATATCCGATAATGATATTAAATCTCTGCCCGTACTACTTGCAGAGAACTCTAGAAATGAAAAGCTGAATGAAATCCATAGGATAGCAAGCCTCAGAAAATTGTTAGAACATATGCCCGATGGCGGCGCTCCGAAAATACTAGCCTACAACTTGTTGTCCTGTTTGTTACATGGTAAAACAAATCCAACACGCAAAGACGGTAATGAGCTAACTACTGATGAGATAAAATTAGGCGAGGAGTTTATCAAGCAGTATATCACTGATTTTGAATACGGTAAATACTCAACAAACGTATTCACAAAGGACCACTTGCAGAAGATTTTTGGTGAAGAAAAAAATTCCTACCTTCGTCTTCAAGTGTTTAGAGTATTGCTCACAGTATTGAATCTAAGGCCGCAAATTAAAGATGATCCTCTGCTAAAATATATCGATGAGCAATTTCACATCGAAAATGATTACATGTTTAGTTTCGACTTTATGAAATATGATATTGTTCCTGATTTTGTTATACCGAAATGCATTGAATACCTCAAGGGAGAACATTTAATTGCCTAGTGCTTTAAGATAATCGCTCAATAAATAAAATTAGCTAGTCCAGACTAATCAGATATTTCGCAAATAACCACCCGTGAACAAGATGACATTTCGTTCATCTTGGTATTTGTTGAGGACCCCATTGACAACACCCTAGTCGGGGAGTAGTTCAGCACACAGATAATTTTAGAAAGGTTAAGCAGTCAGAACCAGTACTCTTTAGAGCACTATCTTAGACAAACCAAGCACTCAAAGGCATTGAATACTTTAATGCCTAAATCTATATCACTGACCCAGAAGTATTGTCCGTTTTTACAGGCATCATCAATGACCTTAAGTTTGAAATGTAGCGTGTTTATTTGAGGGCAGGTTGGTCTATGTACTATATTGGGGCTTGCAGAATCGGTGACAACGATATAACCGCGGTTTCCTTTCTGAATGCTATTAAAGTCATCTATGGTTTTAATCTTCTCAATCGGACTGTTTAGTGTTTTCATAATGTAATACCCTTTATATAATTATAATTTCTATTATCTATTCATACAAGAGTATACAATGCAAATATATGGAGATGCCTTATGGTTGGAAACCATTACGACTAGCGCTTAGTGACCATTTATCTGACTCACGAGCAGGTTAGTATTACTGTTGGATGCCAGTCAACTTGACACTAAAGACAGCCGCGAAGATAAGAAAAAGCCAAGTCCTCCTTAGTCTATTGAAAGACCGTTTCACAGGGGTATATACTAAATTCATCTGTGCAAAAGGAGGTCAGGATGATTAAAGAAAACTCTTCTCTTAATAGAGAAATATTATCCGGGCCGGCCGAAGTTATTGACTCAGGGACAGTCATATCCTTTGCCGGTAATCCGATAACCCTTCGCTATAAAGATCTCGATATTGCCATAGTCTTTGAGTTCAAGGCGAATGAGCTGAACAAGGGCACCTATATAAGCGGCGCCTATTCTGATAGCAGTATTACAGAGCCAGGAATCCTTAAGTTTACCCTCTATAATTTTGATGACCGTTTCGGTGCTGGCACTGTCAAACCCATGCCTATTGGCAAGTATAAGGGCAGGAAGCTCTACATTCAGCTACGGGTATATACTCTGGCTGATAGTCCTGATAAGACATTGGATTACACCATCTATAAAGCGGAGGAGGTGAGCTAAAACGACAAAGCGTAAGGTTCCAAAGAAAGGTGTTGTTATTGATTTGGATGAGCTCACTGGCGACTTTAAGATTCACAAGAACCTGACCCAGGATGTCATTCTGACCACTCAGGACAAGCTCCGACTAGTTCTTATTGAGCACCGTGATGCATTATCATCCAAGCGAGAGTGGATTTCGGCTGCTTCGCTGGCGCTTTCGTTTCTCTCTACTATTCTGCTCGCCAACTTCAAGGATGGCCTAGGGCTGAATGCCGATACCTGGCGGGCGCTTTATGGCTTATTCTTTGCTCTAGCTATGGTCTGGTTTATTAACGCACTAGTAAGGTTAGTTAAAAACCGCAAGCGCATGGATGTTGATTATCTAATCAAGAAGATTAAACAGAGGGGTCAACAGGAGGAAGATATTCTGCCTGTTGAACATCGCCAAAGTAAATGAGGAGAGGGGGGCAACAGTTTTGCCCTATACATTACTCAGAAGGAACGTGAAGAGTTAGCAGGTAAATGAAAGGGCGCTGCTAAAGAAGATTAGAAGTTGAGAGGGGTTTTATAGTAACAAAGTATCCAATAATACCACCCAGGAACTACTAATATATGTTCGGTAAACCTTATAGGCAATTCATATTCGGCCCCCTAGAAATACTTATAGTAGTTTTGCTAGTTGGATTGATGGTTACTATCGCTAGGTTACCTATAATGATTCGAGCAATAGGTCAATTATTGCTCAATGTACGTAATGCCATAATAAGGGCTCTTTTCAAAGATAAATAGTCCATCCCAAGTGTTTTTAACATAAATTAATGACTCCATTGACAACGCCACTATCGGGGAGTAGATTTGACCTGTAAGAGGTACGTTAGCCTGGAGAATCAGGAGCTGCACAAGATTATCTGTCCTGCTTGTGGTAAGCAAGTTGAAGCTGTAGCATGTGATGGTCGGGTTAAAGGATACTGTGCCGTTGCCAAGAAGTATGTGGACTTTTTAGTTAAATCAAAGCTAGAAAAAAAGAGCTATCGGCAAGACCCAGAGTATCGAGCCAAGCAGAAGGCAGCTATTAAAAACAAAGGTACTGGGTTAAGTCCTTCTTAATGAGGGGATCCATATTTCTAGAAGGGGGTGAGGGTAAGTGGCTAGGGCTTTTATATTAATAGAAACGGCAATAGGCAAGACCAAGAAGGTACTTACCACTATAGAGGGCATATCGGGGGTCGAGTCGGTTAATTGTGTTACCGGACCATACGATATTATTGCCGTCTTGGATATGGAAACGACCAGTGAGCTTGGTGACCTTATTACCGGTAAAATCCATGCTGTGAAAGGGATTAATCGAACAGTAACCTGTATAGTAGTCTAGTTCTAACTTTCTAGCTTACCATCGCTCATACCTTACTAGTTCATCTAGGGACTTCCTGCCCTTATATCCTGGTTGATTATCTGGATACCCTTTTGTTCTATTCTGGAACCAAGTGTTTTTAACATAAATTAAAAACACACGAACAAGGTTTATCGCGAATCCAGGACAATCGTTTCTTTATCCTAAACAACAAAGGGAGCCTGAAAAGACTCCACTCACAGCTACTTTACTTCCATGGTGGCAGCGGGTGGATTTGAATAAGGTTTATCCTTGATAGATGCACTATAATACATATTATGGAGAAGAAGTCTTTATAGGGGGATCATTATGACTAGTAAGAAACATTTTGCTGCTACGGAAGCTAAACAAATCGGAGAGGTTT
>DAOUMG010000024.1:0-4145 GCA_034411935.1 Dehalococcoidaceae bacterium | reverse complement strand
GGAAGCGGATACCTTGAGTATGAAACCTCTAAAAGAATTCTTTGAAGAGGGTGATGCGGGCTAAGGCGTTTTAAAAGGAAAGTAGTGTTTCAGTGGTGGAGCCTAGATATCAATAGGTAGAACCCTAAGGATTTTGACTTAACTTTCAGTCTTAATATTTAATCCAAAGCCATTTCGTATATGTAAACCCTTACTAAGTAGTGAGGCAGTTTTAATTAAAGCCGGCGGGTTGATATCTGGAATGAAACTTAACAATAACTCGCCGGCTTATAGAAGAAACATATTAAATCACTTACCTTTTTTACTAACGGTAAAGTAATCTAGGAAGAAAGCCACGCTACCGGCTGCGCCAAAGAGAACGATTGCTGGTACGCCGAATAGTTGAGCCTACGCGGTACTATCAAGTACTTAAGAAACGCTTCTTCTATTTCCGTCACCTCCTTTTCTATGTTTTTACCACAACGCTACTTTAGTCTTCTATATTCACCATTGTTTTTAAGTTCAAGGTAATCTTTAAAGTAAAAAGCTAAAAGAAAAGGACAAACCGCAAGAAGTAACGCTTTTATATACTAACAAGCAAACATGCCTATCTATCGTTCATAAATGGTTAGAGTTATTTCCGATGTGGTCTTTTATTTATGTTTTGAACCCCGGGGTGAAGTAATAATACAAGCTTTCGTTACCTGAACCGCACATTCCGGAGTGATTCTCTAAAGTATATTATAACTCTCAACTTCTGCCATATTTTAGCTTTGCATACAACATACAGGAGCCAAGAAACAGCGTTATGGTATTCCACAAGATGACTGAGAGCAAACCGGACAGAATTCCATAGGATAGCCAGAATGCGATACCAACAACAAAGAAAGTAGTGAAAATTAAGCTTATTTCCCGCGCACTCTTAAGTTTAAAGAGGCGCCATACCTGCGGAATAAATCCCCCCGTCGTTAACATCCCACCTATAAACCCTAGTAGTTCTTTGGAATCCACTATCAGCCTCCTGTCATCAGACCATATTCTTTAGGCACCAAGCCTGCTATTTATAATACGGCAATATTATACCACTGGGCTTACAAGTATGTCCGCCTAAATAACTATATCTTTGATAAACTAAATAGGGACTTGTTGTTTGCCGGGATTTCGGTTATAATCGCCGATTATATATTCCTTTTAAGAGGGTATAGCATATGCAGAATTTAAGCGAAACTCTGACGAAAATTAAAGATACCACGGCTAATCCGGCGCCGCTTGGACTCCTTGCTTTTGGAATGACCACAGTCCTTCTAAATTTTCATAACGCCGGACTATATTCTCTTAACACAATGATACTGGCGATGGGCATTTTCTATGGTGGTATCGCCCAGATTATCGCCGGTATCATGGAATGGAAGAAGAACAACACTTTCGGTATGACAGCATTCTGTTCTTACGGCCTGTTCTGGCTGACTCTCGTTGGGCTACTCGTAATGCCGAATATGGGCTGGGGAGAAGCACCTGAAGCTGGTGCTATGGTTGCCTATCTCATAATGTGGGGCATATTCACTGCTATCATGTTCATTGGCACGCTGAGATTGAATCGAGCGCTCCAGTTTATCTTCGGTTCATTGACTATCCTGTTTTTGCTTCTGGCGATAAGCGATGCTACCGGAAGCGATACTATAAAGGTTCTCGCTGGAATCGAGGGTATTATCTGCGGTTTATCTGCAATTTATACCGGTTTAGCCCAGGTCTTAAATGAGATTTATGGCAGGGTTGTTTGGCCTATATGGCCCGTAAAGAACTGAAGAACAGGACCCTGAAATCTCTCATAAAGTTTTCCAGCTTCATGGTGAAACCGCGGGGCTCGAACCCCTGATCTTTTGACTTCCATTCAAACTAAGAAAACCAAGCAAAATGCTTGGTAGTGGGAGTTGGATTCGAACCAACTAGTCAACCTTGTGAAAACCAGCGATAGCCCTACGTAAAATAAGCTCTCCATGGGAGCTGAGCCACATTAGCTTACGCACGAGATTTATTACTAAAACCCCATTGACAACATATCCATATGGGAGTAGATTTGCCTCGATTTGGAGGAATTCACGTCAAATCTAAAATCTAATTGGCAGCGACGGGGCAAACTAAGTTTTCCTAAATAATGGAGGCATAGCTATGAAAACGATCTGGAAAACCACAATTATCACTTTAGTCTCTATTCTTCTATTATTTTCACTCGTAGGATGTACCGGACCGGCGGGGATCCAGGGCCCGGCAGGGCTGCAGGGCACAGCCGGTATCAGCGTCACCAGCGCTACGGTCAACGGCAACGGTCACTTAATCCTTACCATGTCTAACGGGCAATCGATAGACGCCGGCAATGTCATCGGGCCGCAGGGTCCTGCAGGACAACCGGCGGACAGCGCGATATCTTTTTCTAGCATCATTCCCCAGGTCGAACCTACGATAGTCAGGATTGACGTTAGCGTACAGGGCGGCCTAGCATCCGGTTCAGGCACTATTATCGACAACCGGGGTTACATAGTCACCAATGCCCACGTAGTTGCCGGGGCGAGAAGTATTCAAGTAACTCTCAAGGATGGCACTCTCCTGGCTGCTACGGTTATAGCATCCGACACCAATCAGGATCTCGCGATTATCAAACTCACCACTACCCGTACCAACTTCCCGGTAATGACCTTAGGTACAATGTCTGACGTTTTGGTAGGTGAAGCGGTTATGGCGGGCGGTTTCCCGATGGGTACAGATTTACCGGGTCCGGCTACATTTACTCAGGGTGTGGTCTCGGCTCTACGTAACTATTACGGCGCCGTTTACATTCAAGTAGATGCAGCAGTGAATCCGGGTAATAGTGGCGGCTGTCTATTCACCCTGAGCGGGAAGATGATCGGCATTCCGAGTTCGGGCCTTGTCCCACCAGGAGACTATGAGGACATCAACCTGGCAATTCCGATCGACCAAGTAGCAGTGTATATCGGGCAGTACGTCAAATGATAATCATAGCTTAGTTAGCAGTATTCATAATGAGTTAGCGGTTATTGTTTATCCGTAGGAATTAAGATGTTATCTATCTAGCGCGGTAATCCCCGGGAGAACGGCTGTATTGAATCATTAACGGGAAACTCAGGGAGAAACTTTTTAGCAGGGAGATATTTACTACACTTAAGGAAGCTAAGGTCTTGATAGAGCAGCAGAGGAGAGAATATAATCAGGTACGTCCTCATATTGCTTTGGGACACCGGCTACCGGCACCTGAAGCTATAATACCGTTAACTCTAACTTAACAAGTGGTACACCTATAGGGCAGGCCAAGGATAATAAATTAAATGGCGAAGATTGTATTAGACTTGCACGATATTTATAACAAGAATTTAACAATTGAAAAGGAGCTCAATCGGGTTATCGTTGAAGCCACAGAGAAGAAGATTGCTTTGGTAGAGATTATTCCCGGTAAGGGATCAGGGCAGTTGAAAAAGCGTGTCCTACGTTTCTTAGCTAGTCCGGATATTAAAAAGCTTTATCACCGGCTTGAAAAGGATGATAAAAATTTCGGAAGGATATTTGTACATTTCAGGCACTAAGGCCTAAGCATTACACCTATTTGAAGGAATGCCTTCGCCCCTATTTTATGCTCAATCTGGCAGCAGAAATGCTCCGCAATCTCTGCGAATAACTCAACAACTTCTTCCTCAGCCTGATATTCTTAGGTGTTACTTCCACCAGTTCATCTCTATTCACAAAATCAATTGCCTGCTCCAGACTCATCTTCAGGGGTGGCGTCAGCTTAATGGCAATATCAGACGTAGAAGACCGGATATTGGTTTTCTTTTTTTCTTTGCAGACATTAACCGGAATGTCTTGTAGCCGCGTATTCAACCCTACAATCATGCCTTCATAGACATAAGTGCCTGGTTCAATGAAGGTCAGCCCGCGCCCCTGGGCATTGTGTAGGCCATAGCTAATCGCTATGCCTTGCTCTGAGGCAACCAGTACCCCGTTGCGGGTGGAAACAATTTCCCCCCGATATGGCTCGTAGCTCAGAAATATGGTATTCATGGTACTCTTTCCACGTGTGGAAGTGAGAAAAGAACTACGAAAACCAAGGAGACCCTTGGTAGGTATCTGAAATACCAAACGCACATTATCGTAGC
>DAOUMG010000023.1:0-4042 GCA_034411935.1 Dehalococcoidaceae bacterium | reverse complement strand
GGAGATAGAAACCGGCAAACGGATGAGCCAGGTTATCGCCGACGAAATTAACAAGGACTTCTGGTATAACATCTGCGTCCTGTCCGGCCCTAACCTTGCCTGGGAGATACTACACGGCTATCCAGCAGTGACCATAGTCGCCGCCGATAAAGACGCCCAGACGAAAAAAGCCCACAAGTTACTAACTTCGCCTAACTTCTGCGCCTATACCAATACGGATGTCATCGGCGTCGAGCTTGGCGGCGCCTTAAAGAACATAATCGCCCTGGGCGCGGGCATCGTTGACGGCCTGGGTTACGGCGATAACGCCAAAGCAGCCCTGATTACCCGAGGTCTTACGGAGATAACCGCCATGGGTACTGCTATGGGCGCCAATCCTCTGACCTTCTCTGGCCTGGCCGGTCTGGGCGACCTGATTGCCACCTGCGAGAGCAATTTAAGCCGTAATCACTACGTCGGCGTCGAACTGACTAAAGGACGCTCTCTTGAAGAGATAACCAAAGCCATGGACTGCATCGCCGAGGGAGTTACCACTACCATGGTGACACAACGCCTTGCCCAGCAGATGGAACTGGAAATGCCGATAACCGAACGTATCTATCAGGTATTATATGAAGGCGCCGACCCGCGCAAGGCGACCGTCGGGCTTATGTCAGCCGCCGCCAGCCACGAACTGGCAGGACACAAGTGGAAGCTCTTCTCCCTCTTTAGACGAAGGCGTATAAAAGTACCCGATTAGCAGATACCGCTTTATTTTTTCTTTTTCTCCGACGTCCCCAGGCTATCCGCCAGTTCCTCAAAGAGCTTTTTCTGCTGCCTGCTGAGCTTTTCCGGAGTAACCACCCGTACTTTTACTATCTGGTCACCCTGACCGTGTCTACCAAGATGGGCTACACCTTTGTTCTTAAGCTGAAGGGTATCACCCGTCTGACTGCCTGCCGGCACCTTCAAGCTGTTATCACCGTATAATGTAGGCACTTCCATCTCGGCACCCAGGGCAGCCTGTGCAAAGTTTATAGATAGTTCATACAGGATATCATCCCCGCTACGGCTGAATACCTTATGCGGTGCTACTTCCAGATTGATATAGACATTACCCGGAGGGCCCCCTTTATCTCCGGCGTTGCCTTCGCCGCTTAGGCGTATCTGCGAGCCGTTATTTACACCAGCCGGCACATTTACTATAATGCTGCGCTTTAATTCTATACGGCCATTGCCGTGGCATTTCTGACAGGGCTCCACGATGATGGTGCCGTTTCCGTGACACCGGGGGCAGATAACCGTATTGGTAAAACGACCGAAGATGCTCCTCTGTACCTGATAAATCTGGCCGCTGCCATTACACTCACCACATTTTACCGGCGAAGTACCTGCTTTTGAGCCACTACCTTTACACTCGGGGCAATTTTCTATCCGGCGTACTTCGAGCTCTTTTTCGCAACCCAGAGCAGCCTCTTCAAAACTGATATCAAGGTTTACATTTATAGCCGAACCGCGCCTGGTGCCTCGGCTGGTTCCCGTAGCCGCGCCGCCGAAAAATGCTTCGAAAATATCACCCAGACCACCGAAACCAAAGCCTTCGAAGCCGCCACCAAAACCGCTGCCGAAGATATTTTCGGCGCCTCCGTGACCGAAGCGGTCGTAAGCAACCCTTTTATCCGAATCCGAAAGCACCTCGTAGGCTTCGTTTATTTCCTTAAATTTAGCTTCGGCGCCATCTTCGCGATTTCGGTCAGGATGGTATTTGAAAGCCAGCCTGCGGAATGCCTTTTTTATCTCGTCGGCGGTGGCATTCCTATCTATTCCCAGCACTTCGTAATAATCCCGTTTTTCCGCCATAAATAATCCTTCTTATCTAGCTATCAGTTTTGCCCTACTTAAGGCATAGAGAGGCATCTTGCCCCTCTATGTTGACAGTCTCTCTAAAGCAAGTATTTTCTTTTATACTTCGCGGAATTCGCCTTCCACGGTGCCTTCGTCTTCCCCGGCGGACGGAGGCGTTTGTTGTTCCCCGCCGGTGTCGCCGGTAGGCGGTGCCTGACCCTGCTGTTGCTGTCCGTAGACGGTGCTACCTAGCTTCTGCATCGAGTTGGAAAGTTCCTGCATCGCCTGCCTGAGCGCCTCTACATTGGTGCCTTTAAGCGTTTCACGTACGGCAGCTATTTTCTCTTCTATCTCTTTATTCAGGTCTTCGGGAATTTTATCCTTATTTTCCCGCAGCGTCTTTTCGGCATTATAGGCCAGGTTATCGGCGGCGTTTTTAGTTTCCACTTCTTCCTTGCGCTTTTTATCTTCGGTAGCGTGTACCTCGGCTTCGCGCTGCATCTTTTCCACCTCACCCTTGGCCAGACCGCTGGAAGCGGTTATGGTTATCTTTTGCTGCTTACCGGTGCCTTTATCATGGGCTTTTACATTAATGATACCGTTAGCATCTATATCAAAGGTAACCTCAATCTGGGGTATTCCCCTGGGCGCCGGCAAAATTCCGTCCAGCATAAACCGACCCAGGGTGCGGTTATCCGTTGCCATCGGCCTCTCTCCCTGTAGAACATGAATCTCAACACTTGGCTGGTTATCAGCCGCCGTGGAGAATACCTGGCTTTTTGCTGTGGGTATGGTGGTATTTCTGGGAATCAGCGGCGTTGCTACGCCACCCAGAGTCTCGATACCCAGGGTTAGAGGAGTAACATCCAGCAAAAGGACGTCGCTGACTTCACCTTTAAGCACTCCCGCCTGAATGGCGGCGCCGATAGCTACTACCTCATCCGGATTGACTCCCTTGTGAGGCTCTTTGCCAAAAAAATCCTTTACCTTCTGCTGAACAAGAGGCATTCTTGTCTGACCGCCGACCAGCACCACCTCATCGATATCGGTAATCTTCTTTCCGGCATCGGTAAGCGACTGCCGGCAGGGACCCAATGTCTTCTCCACCAGGTCCATTACCAGCTGCTCCAGTTTTGCCCGGGTGATGGTGATATTCAAATGTTTGGGACCGCTGGAATCGGCGGTAATAAATGGTAGGTTTATCTCGGTCTGCTGAACGGTGCTCAATTCGCACTTAGCCTTCTCAGCGGCTTCTTTCAGCCGCTGTAGTGCCATCTTATCCTTGTGCAAATCTATACCCTGGTCTTTCTTGAATTCTTCGACCAGCCAGTTGATTATCTTCTGGTCAAAATCATCTCCGCCTAGGTGAGTATCGCCGCTGGTGGATTTAACCTGGAAAGTACCTTCGCCAAGCTCCAGAATTGAAATATCAAAGGTACCACCACCCAGGTCGTAGACGGCTATTGTCTCGTCTTTTTTCTTTTCCAGTCCGTAAGCCAGTGAAGCCGCCGTCGGCTCGTTTATAATTCTCAAGACCTTTAGCCCGGCTATCTGGCCGGCATCCTTGGTCGCCTGACGCTGGCTATCGTTAAAGTAAGCCGGTACGGTTATCACCGCCTCGTTTACCTTCTCGCCCAGATAAGATTCTGCGTCTGTCTTTAGTTTTTGTAAAATCATGGCCGATACTTCTGGAGGGCTGTACTGCTTACCGCCCATAAGCACACCGACGTCGCCGTTAGCTGCCTTGGTTATCTTATAGGACAGGAACTTTTTATCATATTCAACAGATTCTTCATCAAAGCGACGTCCCATCAACCGCTTGACGCTATATACTGTATTATCGGAGTTAGTAATCGCCTGGCGGCGGGCTACCTGGCCTACCAGCCGCTCGCCACCCTTACCTATAGCTACCACCGAAGGTGTCGTCCGGGCACCCTCAGCATTTGGTATAACCACCGGCTCACCGGCTTCCATCACCGCCACCACCGAAAATGTTGTTCCTAAATCAATACCAACTACTTTTGCCATTTTGTTATCTATTGCCTCCTTGAATTTTACTAAATTATGAATAACGCCCCTATTTCGGGGCGACCTTTTTATTCTTCCTTGCCGTTACCAACTACCACCCGGGACGGCCTGATTATCTTATCGCCGATTTTATAGCCCTTATAGAGCTCTTTTATAACTACCCCTTCTTTCCCCGGAACATGCATTGCCG
>DAOUMG010000022.1:0-5017 GCA_034411935.1 Dehalococcoidaceae bacterium | reverse complement strand
TACGGGCAACCTCCTGCACACGCTTCATATCTTCACGCTTTACCACCTTATTATCGCGCGTGATAGAAATAACTCCGCGGTTGTTTTCCGAGTTGATATGCTTACCGGTAACACCAACAAAGGCGGATTCCAGTTTATATCCGGCAATCTGCTCTGCCTTCATAACCGACTTACGTATGGACTTCTTAACCTCATTAAAATCAACCACTATTCCCTTCCGAAGACCACGCGACGGTGCCACGCCAACCCCAAGGATGCGGGGTAAACCATTTTCATCAGCGTCAGCCATTAATGTACAAATCTTGGTTGTGCCTACATCTAAGGCATTTATCTTTATTCTCTTCACTTCTATTTACCTCTTTTTATACAGTTTTCTATATGATGATAGGATTCAACTACTTTTCGCGATAGCGTACATTCCACTTATTACAGAGGTTGTTGATGAAATCCTTTGCCTCCAAGTCAGCCGCCCGGTGAATCTCGGCAAGAAAACCATGCAGAAGCTCACCGCCGCTCATTCCCGGATTAGGTTCCTGTGGTCCAGGCAGGTTGATATAGACGATTTCCGTCATCAGCTTTTGATACTCTATTGCTGCACCCATTTTTACTCCTTTCTTGATAAATTTAAATTTGACTATAATTTTAGTCCGTTCCAAATACATTAGACAAATATTGTCCGCCATAATTCCATAACTTATTTTGTAAATTCAACAACTAATTTTATTAAGTTCCATAAATACTTGTGGCACTAAATTAAGTGCCTATTGAAAACTAAACAACACTTCCATATAATGTAATTGAATATACCAGGTAAAAATATATGGTCAAAGATGACGGCCGTAAGCGTTTGCCCCCCTATATTTCCTACCGTACCTTTTTGAACTTCCTCGAAAGGCTACAGCAGGGAATTCCAAGCAGGATTGACCGCAGCTACTGGAGTGAGAAGCTATCCGGTAGCACCGGCACCCAGCTTATATCGGCTTTAAGGCACATGGGCTTGATTGATAACAGCAGCGTCCCGACAAGCAGGCTCAGACAGCTGGTTTCCTCTAAAGGTGCACAACGGACAGAAGTATTGAGACAAATAACCCTAGATGTATTTGGCTTCTTGCTTCAGGGGCAGTTCGCTTTAGAGACGGCAACCTATGCCCAACTGGAGGAGGTTTTTCATAACCAGTTCCAGATAACTGATAGTGTTAAACGGAAATGCGTAAAATTCTTTATTGCCCTGTCCAATGACGCCGGAATACCACTATCTCCTTTCATACTCAAAAAAGTGAGGTCACTGCGTACTGGTACTAATACTAAACCGAACGTTAAAAGGATATTTTCCAAAGGGAAACGGAACTCGATAGTGCCACAGCCTACAGAAGAAATATATAAAGAAATATCATGGGACAAAATGTTGCTGGCCAAGTTTCCTGCTTTTGACCCTTCCTGGCCTGATAATGTTAAGCTGGGGTGGCTAGAGGCCTTTGACAGCTTAAAATTTCCTTTATTTGACCCAAACTGGTCTGACGAGGTTAAACTGAAATGGTTTGAGGCCTTTGATAAGCTGATAGATAGGGACTTCTCCCATAGATAAAGCGCAGACCAATAATCAAATGCTTGACCTGCGTTGATGTTTTCAGGCAATATCTTTGCGAAGTGGTCAATTCCTAAGAAAATACGTCAAAACAACCCGAAGAGCAAGGCTAAATAATCCATAAAAAGTATGTCTGAAAAGGCAGCCATTACCTTTAACTTCTAAGACGATCTAATATTTCTATGTTTTCTTTCCCAACCTAGAGACTCAAGTAATTTACCAATTGCAATATCCCGGTGGGTGTCCTGACGCAATGGTAAATCAGGATTGATGCGGTACTTGATATGCCGCCCTTCCCTCTTCTTTTTAATATAACCATTATTAAAGAGGTCAGCTATGATATGACGCACCGCCCTTTCAGTGATGCCTATATTCTCACCCAGTTCACGGGCTGTTATTCTGGGTTGACCAGCAATCAGGCTGAGAACTACGGCATGTTTAGTAATAAAAGCCCATTCCGACACAGGAACCTCTAAAAATTATTTTTTCTTAACCTTCAATCCTATTGAATTATTGCCTGGTTATTGTTATAATACATGTGATATTATTCATGATTAAGCTAGCATGATATATTACTGCATATATTATATGATACCGTTAAAAATATCAAGCATAATATTGTCTTAGTTTGGCAAATTTAAAAATAATTCAAATATTCTAAGGAGAAACACTGTGGACAACAAAACAATGAAAGAAAGACCGATACAGGAAGAAACACCTAAAATAATGAAGAACCCCCTTCCCCAGATTCTTGATGAAATGGATGCCAACATCAGGGCGGCGGCCGAGGCGGCCCGCAGGGCTGAAGAAGCGGCTAAAGCAGCTGATAGAGCGGCTAAGGATGCTACCAGGGCTTCGGCCGAGGCCGAAAAAAGAGCTTTAGAAGCTCGCCAAGCCGGCGAAAAAGCCGCCGAGACGGCTACCAAAGCAGCTGCAGAGGCAGCCGCCAAAGCCGAACAAACCGCCAGAGCGGCTAAGTTAGCCGCCGATGAGGCAGCTCGTAAAGCTGAGGAGGCTGATAAGGGTACCAAGGCGGCTACCGAAGCCTTCAAAAAAGCAGCCGCAGAAGCAGCCAGAAAAGCAGAAGAAGCCAGTCTAGCCGCTAAACAGGCGGCTGATGCTGCCATAAAATCATCTGAGCAGGCGGCTCTAAAGGCAACTGAGGCAGCCCGTCTGGCTAAAGAGGCCGGAGAGGCGGCTATCAGGGAGGCTAAGCAGGCGGCTGGTAAATCCGAGCAAGCTAGTTTAGCTGCTAAACAAGCATCGGAGCAGGCTGGCAGAGACGCTATTGAGGCGGCAGCCAGGGCTGAGGAAGCAGCGGTTAGCGCCGAGGAAACGGCACGAAGAGCACAGATGGCAGCCGAGGAGGCCAGCCGAAGAGCCGAAGAGGTTGATCTAGCAGCTAAGCAGGCAGCGGCTCTGGCGCAAAAAGCAGCCGAAGAAGCGGCCATCAGGGCTGACGATGCAGCTAGATATGCAGCGCAACTTCTTGAAGAAGCTATCAATCAAACAGAGGGAGCAATAAGTCAAGCCGATCTGGTAGTTAAAGAAGCTGTTGCAGCTCAAAAAGACCTTGAGCATAACCTGACGGCGGACAACGCCATTAAAACAGAGCAGGTAGGGCGTAAGGCTAAAAGGGCGGCTGCCAGATTGTTCTCGTCTATTGACGAAACCCGGGTAAAAGCCCAGGCGGCTGATAGAGCCGGTGACGAGGCAATTGAAGCAGCTACTAAAGTTAGCGGGTTGTTGAAGGAAAAAGTGGATGAAGCAGGCCGAGACGCCAAAGACCTGGCGACCAAAGCTGAAAAGGTCATAGAAAAAGCCCACATAAAAGCGGAACAAGCCGATATGGTAGGCGACCAGACTATTGAGAACGCTTTACAGGCGCTCCATAAGCTGGTAGCCAAGGCGGAGGAGATGGCCAGGGCAGCCGAGGCGGCAGCAGATGCAGCTAAGAAGGCTTCCAGTGAAGCAGGTGTCGCTGCCGAGGCGGCCATTAGGAAATTCGGTGCCGAAGCTGCCAGAAAAGCCGAGGAGGCGGGTCTTAGAGCGGTTGCGGCAGCCAGAGAGGCTAGAGAGGCGGCTGAAGCGGCTATCCGTGTAGCCGGTGCTGATGCAGCCAGGGCCGAAGAGCTTGCCGCTATGGCTGAAAAGGCGGCCCTGAAAGCTATGGCCAAGGCTGAAGAAGCTTTACCAGCGGCACTGGTGCGCAAACTTTTATCCTCAAATGCATTCCTTCTATTCGTAATTCTGGTAGTGTTGACTACAATCTTAGCTGCTGTAGCTATAAGTCTAGGATTAGGCGGAATACATTAGAAACTGTTCCAAGGGGATGAGATGAAGAAATAATGGATAAGAAGATGGCGACTAAGGGTAAGTCTAGGTAAATTCCACTGGAGAAAAACTGTGGGATCGTAGATTTCTTGAATAAGTTCTCCTCGGTCCCATTTGTTTAAAAAATATTATTTCAGTTTTTGAGGTTAAAAATGGACGAAAAACGAAAAATTAAAGAAGAAGTTGAAAAAACTACTGTAATGGAAACGGTAGAAAAACCCAAGATAATGGTCAAACCGCTTCCTCAAATCTTAGATGAGATGGAGTCAAATATCAGGGCGGCTGCTGAGGCGGCCAGGAGAGCCGAAGAAGCGGCCAGGGCGGCTGAAGGGGCGGCTAAAGATGCTACCAAGGCATCCGGGGAGGCAGGAAAGAGGGCCGAGGAAGCGCGTCTCGCCAGCGAAAAGGCTGCCTTAGAAGCGACAGAACAGGCACGCTATGCCATTGACGAAGCGGTTCAAAAAGCTCACGAAGCCGCTGCCGAAGCGGAAAAGATGGCCAAGGAAGCGGCAATAGAGGCCACCAAGAAGGCGCAGGAAATTGCCAGCGGCATAAAAGAGCTGGTTTTAGAACTGGCACTGGTTATCAGAAAGGCTGTTCTTCATGGCGCAGATAACTATGCCAAAGAAATAGACGATTTCATAGGTAAGCAGGCCAGCTAACAAGGTAAAGGATAAATACTAGTATTACTTCACTAGAAGAATACTAATACCGCTTAACGGACTAGATTTGTCTACGGCGAGTAGCATCACCCCATACCCGTAAAATATGCCACGAGTCTATTCCAATAATATAGCCGGAGTTACTAATGCGCCTTAGAACTTAGGTGCTCCTATTTTTCTTTGATCAACTTGTCGAACTCTTCGACTGTTACGGCTTGATTGTAGTTCTTGATTTTAGATAAAGTGGTGGGCCACTTAAGTTAAAACCAAGAACTTTCTCTATGAAATCTAGTATAAATAGTATTTTATGTAAACCAAGCTTAAGATAAGCTATGAATTATAGAAGCCGCAAGGACTCATAATTAATCGTACTTTGATAGGACATTGCCATGAAAACCCAACAGCTTGTTGCATTAAGTAAATGAAAACCTTTAGC